>JAYSTV010000584.1:0-5247 GCA_043719425.1 Acidimicrobiia bacterium
CACCGCCGAGGACATCGACGCCGGCATGGTCGAAGGCTGCGCCCATCCCATGGGTCCGCTGCGCCTCACCGACCTCATTGGCCTCGACACCACCATGGCGGTGGCCGACAGCCTTTACGCCGAATTCAAGGAACAGCTCTACGCCCCGCCGCCGTTGCTGTCGAGAATGGTGGAGGCCGGTCTTCTGGGTCGCAAGAGTGGCCGCGGGTTCTACGTCTACGCCAAGTAGCCCGTACCCCGGCGGAAGAGTGTCTCAACTGAAGCGGCGGGAGTGCCGATGACTACGAGGCATGAGTTCGCTTTCTTCGCCGGTCACCGGCTCCGACGATGCCTTCGCCACGGCGAAGCGTCCGGCTCTGACCCGTCAAGAGCGCGACCTGCGCCGCCTCACGAGGGCATCCGTCCTCGCCTCGTTCCTCCTGGTTGGCATTGGCGCGTTGGCGACGAATGTGATGAAGAGCGACGCCACGACCACGCCGGTGGAGTCAGTGGAGTCAGTGGAGTCGGTCGCCACGAGCGCACAGGCCGCCCCCATCACCTCGTCCGACGAGTTTCTGGTGGCCGTCGCCGGACGCCGGGAGCGTTCATCGCTGCCGATCCTGGTCATGGACGAGAGCCTGCAGATCGGCGCCCAGGGTTGGGCCGACGCACTCCCCGGCCGGGGTGTTGCGCACGATCCGGCCATCCTCGACGGCATCACCGACGACTGGCAAAAGGTCGCGGAATTGGTCAGCTCGGGCCCGTCGTTCGACGCCGCCAGCAAGGCGCTCCTGGCCAAGACCGCCGGATTGAGCCCGCTCGACGACCCGAACGTCACCGCCATCGGCATCGGCAGTCAGGTCGACGGTGATTCGACGATCCTCGTTGTGCGGCTTCTCCGCATGCCCCCGACCGGCGACGTCGGCGTGCAGATGGGCTTCTGAGTGACCGACGTCACCGTCGATGCTGGAATCCCCGGCGGATCCTGACGGTTGATCAAATCAGCTGGTTGCGTGACGGTCTCCCCCCTCCGATCTCTCGCAACCCGCCAGTTCTCCAAGACCCCCCAAAAGCATGCGACCGACGTCTTCTGTGCGTCGGTCGTTTTGTTTTTCGTGACTGTTCGTGCGCTCGGTCCCTCCCCGAGCGACGCACATGCCGAAGACTCTCGCAGCTCTGCTGAGGCAACGGACCTACGGACCTACGGACAGACTCGGGGATCGCGATTCAGCCGGTGGGCGGGCGGCCGCCAACGACGCTCAAGGCTTCGCTCGCGGCCACCGAGGCCCGGTCAAGACACGCAGCGATCCCGACTCCGTCGAGATGGGCACTGAGGAATCCGCCGGCGAACGCATCGCCGGCGCCCACGGCGTCGACCACCTCCACCGGCGACGAGGGCGCCGTTCGGGCAATGGCGACTCCGTCTCGGGCCACGACCGCGCCACCCGGCCCGCACGTCACTACCACCGTGTCCCAGAGCGACAGCAAGGAAACCGCGACCCTCGCAATCGGCTCATCGGGCCCCGTGCCGGAGAGCAGCCGGGCCTCGTCCTCGTTGGGAAAACCGATCAACGCCCCCGCCAAGAGGCGCCGGGCTTCGTCGACCCCGAGATCACGAAGATACCCGGCGGAAGCTGGGTCAACCGACCACGGCCGACCGTCGGCCCGACAGCGCGCCACAAGGTGCTCGAACACCGCCTGGGGGCCCGGAGCGAAGAGCAGGTACCCGCTGAGGTGCAACCACGCGGCGTCGGTCAGCGCCGCGTCGACGTCTCCGATACCCAGCAGTCGCCCGGCTCCACGATCAGTAAGCATCGTCCGCTCGCCGGTGGCCTCATCGATGAGCGCCACGAGGCGCGTCGTTGGCGCAGCCGGATCGACTGTCAACCGGGCGTCGACGCCAACCGACGCGAGCGCCTGACGGTGCCAGTCGGCATCATCGGCTCCGACCCGGCCAGCAAAGATCACCGGCCGCGCGCCGGCCGCCGTACGCGCCGCCCACGCGGCCGTGTTCGCTCCGGATCCGCCCGGTCGCACCGACACCGAAGCATCGACGTCGGTCCCCGGACGAGAGGCACCCAGCGTCCGACACACGATGTCGGTGACAACATCGCCCACCACGACAAGCGGGCCGTCCGCCGAAGCGAACGGCCCGCTGGTCACGGGCGGAGAAGGCAGCAGAGGGCTCAGAGGCGAGCGCCGGTGGCCGCTTCGAAGAAGTGGACGTAGCGGGTGTCGACGAGAACGTTGACGAGCTCACCCGGCCGAACGGCCGTACGAGCGTTGAAGCTGGCCACGAACGTGGAACCGGCGTCGGTACCGATGCGGCCCAGGTTCTCCTCGTCGTCGCCCTTGTTGGCGCCGTCGGAGAAGACCTGCGGCGCATCAACGCCGAAGTGAACCATGACTTCGGAGCCGAGGGCCTCGGTGATGTCGACCTTGGCCTTGAGGGTGCGGGTGGTATCGGTGGTGCCGGCCAGGGCGGCATCTTCCATGTTCTCCGGGCGGATACCGAGAACGACCTTGCGGCCGGCCTTGGCAGCCTCGACCAGACCCGGACGCTTGGCCACGAGGGACTCATCGATGCTGATGCGCTGGTCGCCGATGTGGGCGGTAACGCCGTTGTCGGCCGAGAGACCGGCCTCGCACAGGTTCATCGGCGGCGAGCCAATGAAGCCGGCCACGAAGAGGTTGGCCGGGTTGTCGTAGATGAACTGCGGGGTGTCGACCTGCTGCAGGAGGCCACGCTTCATCACGGCGACGCGATGCCCCATGGTCATGGCTTCGACCTGATCGTGGGTGACGTACAGCGTGGTCACGCCGAGACGCTGCTGGATGCGGGAGATCTCGCCGCGCATCTGGACACGGAGCTTGGCGTCGAGGTTCGACAGCGGTTCGTCCATGAGGAACACCTGCGGCTCGCGGACGATGGCTCGACCCATGGCGACGCGCTGGCGCTGACCACCGGAGAGCTGCTTCGGACGACGTTCGAGGTTCTCTTCGAGCGCCAGCATGCGGGCGGCTTCGGTGACCCGACGATTGATTTCGTCCTTGGGCATCTTGCGAAGCTTGAGACCGAAACCAATGTTCTCGGCCACCGTCATGTGGGGATAGAGCGCGTAACTTTGGAACACCATGGCGATGTCGCGGTCCTTCGGCGGCACCTCGTTGACGCGACGGTCGCCGATACGCAACTCGCCCGACGTGATGTCTTCCAAGCCCGCCACCATGCGCAGGGCCGTGGTCTTTCCGCACCCGGATGGGCCGACGAGGACGAGGAACTCGCCGTCGGCGACCTCCAGATTCAGATCGGTAACGGCCTCAAATCCGTTGTCGTATTTCTTCCCAATGTTTTGGAGGACGACGTTTGCCATCTCTTACCCCTCGGGTCGGTGCCGCCATCACGGTGCGTGACGCCCGACACACACTAAACGCAATTCGGTCACGATGTCACGGCCCAGTTTCGGCCGACGCCAGGCTCGCTCGGCGTGCCCGTACGATGCACCCATGACCATGATCGGGGAACTGCTGGTGGAACCTTTTGTCCCCGGCGACCCGGGCCAGCATGTTCACGCCGCCTGGGCGGCCGCCGAATCACAGGGCGCCAATCTCGAAGTGGGGCCCTTCGGCACGATCGTGCGAGCGGCATCCGACGCCGGTGTCCTTGATGCCCTCGACGCGGCCGTTCGAGCGGCCATGGCCGCAGGCGCCACCCGGGTCTCGACCCAGATTATCCGCGAGACTTAACGGCGATCTCGCCGTCGACGCAACGGTCCTTCGAGAGCGAGCACCCCGATGAAGAGCGCTCCGAGGGTCAGAACGATCGTGCCGCCCGGCGCCAGTCGAGCAGCACGGCTGATGGCGAGGCCGAGGACCGCCGCCACTACGCCCACGGCCGACGACAGGGCGAGCGTGGATTTGAACGACGTTGAGACCCGCTGGGCGATGCCCACGGGAAGAACCATAAGCGCGCTTACCAACAGGATGCCGACCACCCGCATCGCCATGACGATCGAGACCGCGGTGACAACCATCAACAAATCGTTGATTCGACCGACCGGAATGCCCGACGCAGCGGCGGCATCTTCGTCGACGATGACCGAGAACAACGCCGGATGCACAACGCCAAGAACGGCCACGACGACCAGGCAGGCGACGCCGAGGGTGACAACATCTCCCCGGGTGATCGTCAGAATCGAACCGAAGAGGTAGCCCTGCACGTTCGCCGCCACGTTGCCCCGACGACTCAGTACAACCGACGCGAGAGCCAGACCGAGATAGAAGGCGAGCGCGAGAGCCAGGTCGCCATGATCGCGGGCCCGCGCTCGTAGCCGCTCAATAATAAGCGCGCCTATGACCGCGGCGACGAGCGCTGTCCAGATCGGCCATACCCCGACGACGATGCCAATGGCGACTCCAGCAAAGGCGAGATGCCCGAGGCCATCGCCGACGAGTGACAGGCGCCGCTGCACGAGATAGGTCCCGGTGATCGGCGCGCTGGCCCCCACCAGCAGCCCACCAACGAGAGCCAACTGGAGATACTCGCGCTCGAACGGCCAGGGCAGAGGCAGTGCAGCAACGAGCGACATCGCAGTCACGCGATCTCCTCGAGCCAGCGGGGCAGGTCATGGCCGTGAGTGCCGAGGTGCACGCCGTCGGCAGAAAGGGCGCTCGGCGGGCCATCGAATCGGACCTGACGACGCAGAACGATTACGCGATCGAGCCGGCTCTCCACGGCGGCGAGGTCATGGGACACGAGCACGACCGCCACTGCGCGCTCGTCTCGGAGTCGACCGAGGGTGGCGGCGAAACGCTCCTGTTGTTCGGCGTCGACACCAGCAACGGGCTCATCGAGAACCAGCAATTCGGGTCGACGGACGAGCGCCTTGGCGATAAACACCCGCTGTTGCTGTCCGCCTGAAAGCTCGCCAATGCGGGCGCCCGCCAGCGAACGGAGGTCGACAATGTCGAGGGCGTCGTCCACCATGTCCGGTAGGGCGCGGCGCCACCACCGACGGTCCGTCGCCCCCGACGCGACCACCTCTCGCACGGTCGCCGGAAAGTCACGTCCGAGAAAGGGGCGCTGGGGAACGTAGCCAAGGCGTGACCGGGCCCCGGCATCGGCCGGCGACCGCCCGAAGAGTTCGACCGTTCCGCCCTGGGGACGAAGGAGTCCGAGGGCAAGGCGCACCACGGTGGACTTCCCGGCACCGTTCGGCCCGACCAGCGCAACAAAGGTGGCCGGGGCGATCTGAAAGCTCACCCCGT
>JAYSTV010000585.1:0-2169 GCA_043719425.1 Acidimicrobiia bacterium
CGTGCTGAGCCTCGGCCCGGGCCCGCTCCACGGCCAGCGCGCCCGTGACCGCCGCTCGTTCGGCCGGATCGAGGCGAGCGAGTGCACCCGCGGGAACGCTCGCCGGCACGTCGAGAACAGCGTTGAGAATGACCGGGGTAAGCGCCACGCCCACGTCGTCTTCGAGGGTGAACGCCGTCTCGATCGTCTCGTTGACGGGGGTCTCCTCGGCCAGCGTGACGAGGACGACCCGGCAGCGTTCGTGGTCGCCGAAGAGTTCCAGGACCTCGTCGGCCTGACGGCGGATGCGGCCCGACGACACCGACTCCGCCAGGGCTCCTGCGCTGCGGAGAAACGTGACGGCGTGGCCCGACGCCGGGGTATCGAGGATGACCAAATCGTGACGTGCCTCGGCGACCAGCTGCTTCACCTTGCCCAGCACGAGGAGATCTTTGATCCCCGGGGTGGCGGTGGCGATCACGTCAACGACGCCGTTTGAGGCCAACTTGCGGGCAAGGCGGCCCATGCCGTGGTCGGCGAGATATTCGACGAGGGCGTCGTCAGCGGTGAGGGTGCGTGCGGCAATGGCCCCACGGCCGCGGGCGGCCGGGACCAGCACTCGTTCGTCGTAGGACAGATCGTGCACGCCGAAGGCCGCGGCCGCGCCGTGACGACCGTCGACGTCGGCGACGAGAACGGAGCGACCCGTCCTCGCGGCCGCTACCGCCAGGGTGGCGGCCACACTGGTTTTGCCGACCCCACCCTTGCCGACGACCAAGAGGAGGCGCACGGTGCTGAAGAATTGCTCTCCGTCCAACTTTGCCGATCTCCTCGCGACCCTGTTTCGCCGACCGACTCCGAAAGTGCCTCCGTGCGCCCACTCACGCTACGTGCCGTCCACCACAACGTTGGGGCAGGGCTCTGCACCCGCCTCATCCGCGCCCTTGCCGCGGGGATCGTTCTTGCCGCGGCGCTCGGCTTGGGCGGCGATGCGGCCTCCGCGGCAGCCTCGCCGGCAGCATCTCGGCCGGGATCGAATGGGGTCAACGTCATCGAGGTGACCGGCTACATCGATCCAATCATGAAGCGCTTCATCCTTGAATCGCTTGACAAAGCGGCGGCGGACAAGGTCGAGGCGCTCGTGATCGTGATGAATTCGCCCGGATCGTTGCTCACCGCCAAGGAGTTCGACGCGCTCGAGGCCGCCGTTCGTGACGAGAGGCGCGTGCCGGTGGCGGTGTGGGTTGGTCCGCTGGGTTCGCGCGCCATGGGTGGAGCGGCTCGTCTGGCCGCCGCCGCCGACGTTATCGGCATGGCCCCCAGCACCAAGATTGGCCGGTCGACGGGTCCGTCGGATCCATTCGTCGGTCGGGTCTATCGCCAGGAGGAGGCGGTCAAGGCCAAGCTCGTGCAGAGCAACGCGCCCGTGCTCGTGCAGTTCGTCGGTGAGCTCGACGGGCAGAAGGTCAACGGCCGGACCCTCGACACGGCGTTCCCGGCGACCGAGGCCAACGGGAAGAAGACCGCCAAGGTCAATGCCGTCCGCTTCGCCAAGCTCAACCTGCTCGACCGGTTGCTGCATACGGCGGCGAACCCGTCGGTCGCCTTTCTGCTGTTCGTGATCGCCCTGGCGCTGTTCGTGTTCGAGTTCTTCACCGGCGGCATCGGCATCGCCGCCGGCGTCGGTCTGGGCGCCTTTGTTCTCGCCATTGCCGGTCTTGGGACCCTGCCCACGCGCCCCTTCGGTCTGGCGTTGATCGTGATCGGCATGCTCGGGTTTGCCATCGACGTGCAGGCCGGGGCGCCCCGCTTCTGGACGGGCGTCGGAACGCTCGGCCTGGTGGCCGGGTCCATCACGCTCTTCTCGAACGGCGTCCGGGTCCCGATCTATCTCATTGCCCTCATGGTGCTGATGACGGTCTTGTTCATGGTCAATGGCATGCCCACGATGGTCCGCACCCGTTTTGCCACGCCGACGATCGGCCGCGAGGCAATGATCGGCGAGATCGGAACCGCCACGTCGGCCGTTGGACCGGAAGGCGTGGTCAAGGTCCTCGGCGCACCGTGGCGGGCTCGCACGAACCGGGCCACGCCGATTTTGGCGGGGGCCGACGTGCGGGTCGTGGCCGTCGACGGGCTCCTGCTCGAAGTGGAGCCTCTCGAGGGTGGGGCCAAAGACGCCGGTCACTA
>JAYSTV010000586.1:0-2165 GCA_043719425.1 Acidimicrobiia bacterium
ACACCGCCAAGGTGCGAGCGAGCGAATCCATCGCCGATGTTCTGGCCGATCTGCATGCGCTCGACGTGGATGCGGTTGGTCTCGGCGAACTCGGCAAACGCGACGGCTACCTCGAACGCCAGATCAAGCGTTGGTACAGCCAATTCCAGCAGTCGAGCACCTATGCCATCCCAGCCATCCACGCGGTCCACGACGCACTGCTTCGTCGACTTCCAGAGCAGCACGGCGTCTCGATCGTGCACGGCGACTACCGGCTCGACAACACCATGGTGAACCCGAGAGGCGACGTGATTGCCGTGCTCGATTGGGAGCTGTGCACGCTCGGCGACCCGCTTGCCGACGTGGGTCTTCTCCTCGTGTACTGGCCGGAACCCGACGACCCCAACCCGCCGCTCGGTGCCGCCGCCAGCTCGGCCGCGGGGTTTTTGGGCCGCCAAGCGCTGCGCACGCGCTACGCCCAGCGGACCGGACGAAACCTGCGCGACCTCGATACCTACGTGGCGTTCGGCTATTGGAAACTGGCTTGCATCCTCGATGGCGTCTACGCCCGGTACCGTGCAGGGGCGATGGGAAACGACGGCTACGACTGGCGCCTGCTTGAACAGCAGGTTCCGCTCCTGGCCCAAAGCGCCGTCGAGGCGTTGGAAGGATCACTGTGAGCGATCTCGTCATCTGGGAGAACGCCGTTCCCGAGGGCATCCGCAACTCCGTTCTCGTGGTTGCCCTCGAAGGCTGGATCGAGGCAGGCTATGCCGCGGCCACGGCGATGGGCACGCTCAAGCAGCAGATCCGCACGTATCGGCTGTTGCGTTTCGATACCGACGAGCTGCTCGACCAGCGGGCGCGCCGGCCAACGATGCGCCTCGTCAACGGCGTGAACACCGAGCTGCGATGGCCGCGCCTGCAGTTGCGCCACGGACGCGACTCCGCCGGGCAGGACCTGCTCGTGCTTACCGGTCCCGAGCCGGATATGCGGTGGAACCGATTCGTTGTTGATCTCATGGAGGTCGTCGAGCGTCTCGACGTGCGGTTGTGCGTCGGTCTCGGCGCCTTCCCCGCCGCCGCACCCCACACCCGGCCGGTCTCGATCGGGGCCACGGCCACGACCCAGGAGTTGGCCGACGAGGTTGGGTTTCTCGAAGCCACCATGGACATTCCGGGGGGCGTGCAAGCAGCCATCGAACGCGCCTTCGCGGCGGCGAACCGTCCCGCCGTTGGTCTGTGGGCTCGGGTCCCGCACTACGCCGCAGCAATGCCGTTCCCGGCTGCGGCGGCGGCGTTGTTGGAGACCCTCGCTCGGATCACCGGGCTGGTCATCGACACCGTCGAGCTTCGCAATACCGGCACGGCGGCCAACGCCCAGATCGATCAGCTCGTGCGCAACAACCCCGAGCACATCGAGATGGTTCGTCGGCTCGAGGAGCAGGTGGCGTCGGAAATGCCCATGCGCCCGGGCCGCTTCGGTATGGCCGGCGGCGATCTCGGCGATCTCCCCAGTGGCGACGAACTCGCCGCCGAGCTCGAGAAATTCCTCCGCGAGCAGTAATCGTCCGTGGCGGCGACCGACACCGGCGGTGCTGGCCAAGTGTGGACTGTGCGGCAGTCTGTGGACGCTCAGGCGCTCGGCTTGTGGTCCACACTCGGTCGCACAGTCCACACTTGGGGGCGGTGCTCGAGTCAGTCTGACGGTTCGATGGGGTAGACCGAAGGGATGTCGACGCTTCCTGATCGTTTCCCGGCGTTTCTTGCCACCAAGTCCACCGACGACGATGGCAAGGCCGTGGTGACCCGCGGCATCGGTTCGCTTGGGCCTGACGAACTCCCACCGGGCGAGGTGACGGTGCGGGTGCAGTGGTCGAGCGTCAACTACAAAGACGCGCTGGCCACCCTCGTTGACGGTGGCGTTGCTCGTATCTCGCCGCTCGTTGCTGGTGTCGACGTCGGCGGTGTGGTCGTGAGCGTCGAAGGGGCGTCCGACTTCGCCGTGGGCGATGCCGTCATCGCCCACGGCTACGACATCGGCGTGGCCCGTCACGGTGCCTATGCCCACTACTGCCGTCTACCGGCCAACCAGGTTCTGTCCCTTCCCGTTGGCCTGACCCTCCAGGAGGCGATGGCCATCGGCACCGCCGGCTTCACCGCAGCGCAGTCCGTCTACGCCTTGG
>JAYSTV010000587.1:0-2163 GCA_043719425.1 Acidimicrobiia bacterium
GCCGGTGACACCGACTACTTCTCCTACAGCGTGACTAGCGGCTACCTCCGAGCCATCGTGACTCGGACGGTCAACTACTCGAGCCTTTTTCCCCGGTTCGCCATTCTCAACAGTTCCGGCGTCGAACTCGCATCCGGTTTCCTCACGGCCGCGAATAGCAGTTTCATCGAAGCCTCAGGGTTGGTGCCCGGGACTTACTACGTGTCGGTCACCGGTGTGGGGAACGGTTCACCTCTGACCGGTTTCTCGAACTATTCAAGCTTTGGCTACTACTACGTCTCGGCCCAGTTGCGAACGCCGACCGTGCCAGCAGCAGCCAGTCTTGCGCCGGCCGGAAGCCAGTCATTCACCGCTTCCTGGTCCCCGTCTTCGAGTACGACGGGCTTGCCGATCACGTATGGCGTCAGCCTCTGCGATGCAACCACATCCGTTTGTTCGTACCCGGTCGACACGTCGGCCTCGAGCCTCGGCCTCACGGCTCCGATACCAAGCGGTTCGTACTTCATTCGGGTCAATGCACGAGTCAATCCCGGCGGAACTTCGGCGCAAGCCCAATCCGGATCGACGTCGGTGCTCACTGCGCCGGTTGTGGCGGCGCCGATTCGGTTGGTGTTCGACGATTCCAGCGATTCAGTGCGGGTCGTATGGGGGAACGAGCAAGAGTTCGCTCCGGTCACGGTGACCGGCCGGACCCTCACGGTCGTCAACCGTTCCGGTGGCACCGTATTCACGCAGGCGGGCATCGGCGCCAGCGGAGCGGTGTCGTTCTCGACGGCGCTCTCCGATGTCTGGCTTGACGCCACCATCACTGGCACCACCGGTTACTCCGCCCCGTGGAACGGCTCGACAAGTCCGACAGCGAGCGTGTTCCTCGGTCGCATTGATGCGCCACAGACTCCAGGTGGTACAACCATTCCGCGCCCCGGCTCGCCGCAGGCTCCTGGCGGGTCGGGCGGCTCCGGCCGACCGGCCGCACCGCAGGCGTAACCATCGAGCGGGGGAATCGCCCGGGTCGCCACGACCCTCGCCCCTAGGCTGGCGGCACAATGTCACTCGCCGTTCGCACCATCCTCGCCGCTGCTCTCTCCGACGCGTTCGTTGCCATCGGACTCGATCGTCCCGAGCGCGTGAACCTGGAGCGGCCCGCGTCGCCCGAGCACGGTGACTGGTCGTCGAACGTCGCCCTCGCCTCGGCCAAAAAGCTTGGCCGCAATCCACGTGAGCTGGCCGGCGAGCTCGCGGAGCATCTCAACGAGCACCTACCGCCCCACACGACTGCAGTGGAAATTGCTGGACCGGGTTTCGTCAACTTCCGCCTCGCTCCGACCTGGCTGCACGACGTCTTAAGAGCGGTCGTGGCCGAGGGCCAACAGAACTACGCGCGCCTACAGGTTCCCGATGCCCGCCGAGTGAACCTCGAATACGTGAGCGCGAACCCGACCGGGCCGCTTCACGCCGGTCACGCTCGCTGGGCGGCCTATGGCGACGCGCTGTCCCGCACGTTGACCCGGGCCGGTTACACCGTGCACCGCGAGTTCTACATCAACGACCGCGGCGTGCAGATGCGCAAGTTCGCCGAGTCGCTCCTGGCCCGGCAAACCGGAACGGCGGTCCCCGAGGGTGGCTATGTCGGCCACTACATCATCGACTGGGCCAAGGAGATGCCGACGGGTCTGAGCCTCGACGAGGCCCTCGAGTGGGGTTACGCCAAAGCCCTTGCCTACCAGCAGGACACGATGCGTCGCCTGAACGTGGAGTTCGACACGTACTCCTCGGAACGGGCACTGGCGGCCAGCGGTGCGGTGGAGGCGACGCTCGGCGAGCTCGAACGCAACGGTCACGTGTACCGGGCCGTTGTTGCCGAGAAGACCTCGGACCGCGATCCGTCGCAGGGTAAGGGCGCCGTCAACGACGACGGTGGCGTGGCCACGTGGCTGCGGACCACATCGTTCATCGACCCCAAGCGGAACAAGCCCCTCGACGACGGTGACCGTGCCCTTGTGAAGGCCGATGGTCAGTACACGTACTTCACCCCCGACATCGCGTATCACCGTGACAAGTACCTCCGCGGCGATCTGCTCATCGACATGCTCGGAGCCGATCATCACGGCTATGTCGGACGCATGAAGGCGGCCATGATGGCGCTCGGCCATAGCGCCGATG
>JAYSTV010000588.1:0-2159 GCA_043719425.1 Acidimicrobiia bacterium
TCCGGGGCCCGCTGATCAGTGTCGGTCCACCACTGGCGAAGCTGCGCGTAGGCAATGGCGTGGAAGGTGCCGGTGGCGACCCGTTCACGCACGCCGAGCTGGCCGAGCCGGCTCGACAATTCCCGCGCCGCCTTGCGGGTGAAGGTCAGGGCCAGGACCCGGGAGGGGTCGGCGGTGCCGGTGGCGACGCGAAAGGCGATGCGACGGGTGAGTACCCGGGTCTTGCCCGACCCTGCACCGGCCAGGAGGCAGAGGGGCATTGCTTCGCTGACCACGGCGGCCCGCTGGGCGGCGTTGAGCCCGTTGAGGAGCCCCTCGGTCCCGGTGGGAACCACACGCGTGGAATTCGACATGGCAACAGGGTACGGCAGGGGGTGTGACAGAAAAACAAGGTTGTAGTTCGGCGGGTCGTTCCGACGGCGCAGGGGGCGGAGACAGAAAAACAAGGTTGTAGTTCGGCGGGTCGTTCCGGCGGCGCCGGGACTCGTCCGGGACCGGAACGGGCTGGTCCACTAGCCTCTGCCGATGGGTTTTCCTCGCAAGTACCTGCACGAGAGCGAAGAGATCGTCATCGATCGCAAGCCCCACTTGTGGTTCTTGGTCCGCCCGATCCTGGCGCTGATCGCCGCCGTGGCCCTGGCCATCGTCTCGGCCAACTTCATCAATCCAGGGGCCGGTGACAAGAACGGCTGGATCACATGGGCCGGAGTGGCGGTCGTCGGTATCGCCTCGCTGTGGCTGCTGGAGGAGTTCCTCCGGTGGCGCACGATCAACTTCGTGGTGACCACCGACCGGCTCATCTATCGCTCCGGACTGTTTTCCAAGCAAGGCAAGGAAATCCCGCTGGAACGGATCAACGACATCTCGTTCAAGCAGTCGATCGGCGAGCGGCTCATCGGGGCCGGAGACCTGCTCATCGAATCGGGCGGCGAGCAGGGACAGCAACGTTTCTACAACGTGACGAAGCCGTTTCACGTGCAGAACGAGATCTATCGGCAGATCGAGCGGACGCAGGCGAGAGACATGGACCGCATGGCCGGCCGTCGAGAGCTGTCCGTCCCGGAGCAGATCGAGAAACTCGCCGAACTGCGCGACAAGGGCCTCCTGACCCCAGCCGAGTTCGACGCCAAGAAAACACAGCTGCTCGACAAGATCTAAATGCGGGTTGTCTCGCTCGTTCCGAGTGCCAGCGAGACCCTTCTGGCGTGGGGGGTGGAACCTATTGCGGTGACGCGGTTTTGTGAGCTCGGCGATCGCTATCCGACGGTCGGCGGAACCAAGGATCCCGAAATTGATGCAATCGTGGCGCTGCGCCCCGACGTGGTCGTGATGTGCGATCAGGAGAATCGTCTACCGGACGCCGAAGCACTACGCGCGCTGAGCATCGTCGTCCACGTGATCTCGATCACCACACTGGCTCACGTGGGACCACAGATGCGTGATCTCGCCTCGGCGATCGGCGCTGACCCATCGCTCGGTGACGCATGCACGGTCGCCATCGCGGATGATCCGCCGATCACGGAGGTCGCGTTCGTGCCGATCTGGAAGCGCCCGTGGATGACTATTGGGGCCGACACCTACGGCGGATCACTACTACAAGCGCTTGGTATCTCGCTGGTCGAGAACGGCACCACCGATCGCTACCCGAGCATCGACCTCGATCAGGCGCGCGCCGGTGGCGCGACCCGCGTGCTCGCCCCGACCGAGCCGTATCCGTTTTCCGAACGTCACCGTGCGGTGCTGGAAAGCGTGGCGCCCGTGACCTTTGTCGACGGTCAGGATCTGTTTTGGTGGGGCGCTCGGACTCCAGCGGCCGTCGAGCGGTTACAACGCGCGCTTACGAGTTGATCTGAGCTAACCACTCGGCGAGGGCCGGCGCCTCGGCGCCGATCGTCGTGGAGTCGCCGTGGCCCGTATGCACCACCGTGTGCGAAGGCAGCGTGAGCAACTTGGTGCGGATGCTTTCGACGATCGTCGGGTAGTCGCTGAAACTGCGACCGGTGGCGCCCGGGCCGCCGCAGAACAGTGTGTCGCCGCTAAACACCACGCCCTCGCTCGGCACGTGTAGGCAGCAACAACCGGGGGAGTGGCCGGGCGTGTGGAGCACGCCGAGTTCGATACCGCCGGTGGTTATCGACGTGCCCGGGGTAAGGGTTCGA
>JAYSTV010000589.1:0-5209 GCA_043719425.1 Acidimicrobiia bacterium
TGGGAGTGCGGGGACCCGACCGGGTCCAACAAGGTCACGCTCATCTGATGCCGAGCGTGGCGTCGGCTCCGGCCACCCGGCCGCCGGCGGCACGCAGCATTGCTTCGGCCGGACGCGACAGCGGCGAAGTGACGCGAGTGATCAGCATGTCGGTGTCAGTCCGGCCGTGGCGAACGGTGGGTCCGAACGCGCTCCAGAAGGCGCCTTCGGAGGTGATGCACAACTCCGGCGGCAGATCTGCCTGAGTGGCGACCACGCCAATACCGTCGAGAGCGGCGCGACCGCGGGCCACGATCGGACGGACCACGTGGTCCTCGTCGGGAACACCCCATTCGCGGTGCAATGCGCAGAGCCGATCATGGTCCTCTTGCTTGAGATCTTCGGTGGTAGTGGCGATGCGTACTCGCAGACCACGTTCGACGAGCCTCGGGATCGCCGAGCACACATCGTCGAAGTTTTCCTCGCCCCGCTTGGTGTCGTTGGCGACAGCGTCTGGCGCATCGAGAGAAATCTGTATGTGTACATCTTTTCCCGAAAGGGCTTCGACGATCCGCTCCAAACGAGGTCCGTGGAACAGCGACCCGTTGGACAGGACCACCGTTGGGAGAATCTCGGAGAGGCGGGCAATCGTGCTCGGCATCGACGACACCATGAAGGGCTCGCCACCAGTCACGCCGATGGTCCGAAACCCGAGCTCCTTGGCTTCTTTGGCGCGTTCGACCATCCAGTCGGCGTCGAGCAGTCGGCGGTCGACGTTCGGACCTGATTCAGTCAGGCAATAGGTGCACTCGAGATTGCAGTGGTAGTTCGCATAGAACCAGACCCGTTCGCCCAGCACTCCGGATTCGACTGCTTCGGCGATGGCGCTCATGCGGCAAACCCTTCCGCCGCGAGGCGCTCGATGGTCGACGCACCAACCGGAAGTTGGAGCGCCGTGGCATAGCGGTTTAGCAACATCGTGGCTCCGATCAGGACGGTGATCTCCACGATCTCATGGTCGGCGTAGTTCGCCTTGATTGCATCGTTAGCCGACGCGGCGATGGCGCCGCGTCCGTAGGCCACCGCGTCGATCCAGGTAATAAGCGCACGTTCCTTTGCACTTGGAAAACACGGGAGCAACTTCTCGGCCGGGCACATCGGCTCGAGCTCGCGCAAGACATCGACCTGACCGAACGAAAGTCCCGCGTCGAGAGCGACCGTGGTATGACTGTCGATGCAGTACCGACAACCGAGGAGAGCCGATGTGCGCACGATGACGATCTCCTTCGTGCGGAAATCGACCGACGACGCCCCGAGCGCAACCCCGAGAAACGGCATGGCCACTTCTGTAAGTTCCGGCACATGGGCCATGGTGGCGAGGATCGGACCAGGATCACCACCGGCGTAGAACGGGCGCATGAGGAGTGGCGCGTCGTCAACATCGAGGGCAGGCACAAGCATGTCGGTCACCCTAGCCAGCGATACCCGAACCTGGGTGCGGGTCTGAGAGACCCTGAGAGCACGCCAGACTACGGCCGGTAGCGTCGCTTTCGATGACTGTGTTGATTGTGTTGGCCAAGGCTCCCCTCCCGGGTCGGGTGAAGACTCGGTTGACCCCGCCCCTCACCCCCGATGACGCCGCGGCCGTTGCTGCGGCGGCGTTGGCAGACACGTGGGCCGCCGCCCGGGCGTCGACCGCGGCGAGCGCCACCGTGGCGGTGTTCGACGGCGATTCAACACCGTGGGTTCCGGTCGGCATCACAACGATTCGGCAAACGGTGGGCGGGCTCGACCGCCGCCTCGCCGCCGCCTTCAACGACGTTCACGCGCGGCACGGCGAGGCGATGGTCCTCATTGCCATGGATACTCCGCAAGTGAGCGCCGCCCTCCTCGACGCCGCCATCGATGCGCTCACTGCCCCAGGTGTCGACGCCGTCTTCGGACCGGCCCACGACGGTGGCTACTGGCTCATTGGGCTTCGAGCGCTCCGGGCTGATGAAGTGAACTACGACGCGCTCTTCCACGACATCCCGATGAGCACGAACGAGACGGGAGCGGCGCAGCGCACTCGTCTGGTCTCATCGGGTTGGAACGTTCACGATCTCATCGCCCTGCGCGATATGGACAACGTTGATGACGTTGCTCACATCGCCAAAGCGTTCCCCGAACTCCGTGTGTCGCAGCAATGGCGGACCATCAGCGGAGCAGGTTGCCCATGTCCCTGACCGCCCGGAGCGTGCCCTGAAGGGTGCCCGTCACCTTGGACACACCCACCATCCGCGGCGCATATGGCACCGGCACCTCACCGATCCGCCAACCTGCCCGGTGACCACGAAGGACCATCTCCAAAGGCCAGCCCGAGCGACGGTCCTTCATCCCGAGGTCAAGCAGTGCTTGACGACCACAGGCCCGCATCGGGCCGAGGTCGCTGAACGGCACCTTCGTCCGGCGACGCAGCTCGAAGGCCAGGGCCCTGTTCGCAACTCGTTGGTGCACATGCATTGCCCCTTTTGACGGACGACGGGCGCCCAGCAAAAGATCAAAATGACCGGCGACGACCGGACCAGCCACGAGTGGGAGGTGCTGAGGATCAAGCGATCCGTCACCATCAAGAAAGCACACATACTTCGCGGTCGCGGCGAGCAGCCCGGCGTAGCAGGCTGAACCAAAACCGGGGATCGTCTCGGCTACCACGACCGCACCGTGCGCCGCAGCAACCTCACTCGTGGCGTCGGTTGAGTTGTTGTCCACGACGATTGGTCGATACCCCGCAGGCATACGGTCGAGAAGCCACGGAAGATTTCCCGCCTCGTTGAGCGCTGGAATGATGACGTCGATCTCCGGTTCCAGGCCAAGCACGGGCCGCAGGCTACCGAAGCCACGACAGAGACGAGTGAAACCGGGTCGACCGTTGTCTGAGGCCAACGGAAAAAGCCGCTACAACTGAGCTATGCGCGTGCTAGTGACTGGTGGAGCCGGATTCATCGGATCCCATATCGTCGACGACCTCATTTCACGCAATGTCGACGTTGTCGTCCTCGACAACCTTGATACGCAGGCGCACGCACAGCGACCCGACTATCTCAACGACAAGGCCTCCTACGTGTGGGGCGACTGCCGCAACATCGGAGATTGGCGAAGCGCGCTTGAAGGAGTCACGGCGATCAGTCATCAGGCGGGCAAGGTTGGGCTCGGCGTCGATTTCGGTGACGTTGACGACTACGTGAGTCACAACGACAGCGGGTGGGCCGTGGGTTTGCGTGCGCTCCACGACTCCCGCTTTCACGGCCGCATCGTGCTGGCGTCGAGCATGGTGGTCTACGGCGAGGGCCGGTACCGCTGCGGCGAACATGGTCTGGTCGCTCCGGCGCCACGGCAAACGGCCGACCTCGAAGCGGGGCAGTTCGAACCTCCCTGCCCCACATGCGGCGCCGCACTCGACAGCGAAGAAGTTCCGGAGGACGCAGTACTTGACCCGCGCAATGTCTATGCGGCCACGAAGCTGCATCAGGAGCATCTCCTGGCGCCGTTCACACGCGAGCACGATGTGTCGTCAATCGCGCTTCGCTATCACAACGTCTACGGGCCTCGCATGCCGCGCAACACTCCCTATGCCGGTGTCGCCAGTATCTTCCGGTCGGCGCTCGAAGACGATCGAGCGCCGACAGTGACCGAAGACGGCCGCCAACGCCGAAATTTCGTCCACGTGCGCGACGTTGCTGCGGCCAACGTGGCGGCCCTCCTCGTGGCGGCCGACACCGGATCGATGGTTGCCTGCAACGTCGCCTCGTCGCAGTCGCGGACGGTCGGCGAGATGGCGAACGAACTCGCCCGGGCCTTCGGCTCGGCACCGGGTCAGGCGTTGTGGCCCACGGTCACGGGAGCGTTCCGTCTCGGCGATGTTCGTCACGTCTATGCGGCCACGGCCCGAGCCGAGAACGTGCTCGGCTTTCGCTCCTCGGTGTCCTTCGCCGAGGGCATGGCGGAGTTCGCTCACGCCAAGCTGAGAAGTCCGATCGTTCGCTGAGAGATGAACCGGCGCGCCCTCGCAGCCTCGACGTAGTGTCCCTCTCATGACTACTGCGCTCTCCAGTCGATCCTCTCTGCAAGGGCGACTCGACGCCCTGGCCGAAAAGGTTCAGCCGTTGATTTTCGGCGCCATGCGCGTGGTGGTCGGCTTGCTGTGGCTGGCGAACCTTGAGTGGAAACGGCCGGGCAACTTCGGCCAGCAAAAAGGAAACGGACTCTACAAATATGTCTCGTCGGCCATCGAGCGACCGGTGTTTCCGCCGTACTCGTGGTTCCTTGAGCACGTCGTCGTCAAGCAGTACAGCGTGTTCGGTTGGATCACGCTCATCACGGAAGCGACCATTGCCGTTTTGCTTCTCACCGGCTACTTCACCCGCATCGCTTCTCTCGTGGGCGCCACGCTGAGTATCTCCATCGCCATGTCCGTGCTCACCTACACCAAGGCCTATGAGTGGCCGTGGTCGTACTACCTCATGTTTGCCATCCATCTCCTCCTCTTTGCCAGCAACGCCGGCCAACATCTCGGCGTCGACGGTGTGCGGCGCAAGGGCGCCGAGGCCGCTCGGCGGGCGCAGATCGTGCTCGGCAGCATCGGCGTTGGCGTGGGTGTGCTCGGCCTCATCGTGGCTCGCTCGAATGACTTTGCCGCCAAACAGGGATCGCTGCTCGGCTGGAAGTTTGGCGAACTGAAAGTGCTGTGGTTCAACCCGCTCTCGGCCCTTCTCACTATCGCCTGCGGTGCCGCCATCGCCGCTGGCGGGGTGGTTCGTCAACGAGTGTTCGCGCTCGCCGGGGCGGCCGGTTTTGCCGTGCTCGCTGTGCTCGTCGCATTCCTCTGGCGCGACGGGGCGTCGGGATGGACCGGCGGCTTCCTTGGCGCCACCGGCGGCACCATGGCGTTCTGGGCCGCTCTCGCCATCGGCACGTTCGCCGTGCTCGGCATGTTCCGACGGGCTCAGAGCTGAGCGAACTCGCCGGTTTCGCGTCGCCTGGGCCGCTGCGCGAGAGGCTGTCCGGACTCGCTCTCGCCGGGGTCAAGACGGCCACGTTCGATCTCCATGACTCAGCCCGTTTTGATCCCGACGGGGTGCCCGAAGCGGGCGGACGATGGACCATGCACGACTCACTCGGCCGACCCCTAGCGATCGTCGAAACCGAATCCGTCGAGCTTCTCCGCTTGGCTGACGTTGCGTGGGATGAC
>JAYSTV010000590.1:0-2155 GCA_043719425.1 Acidimicrobiia bacterium
CTCGAGTTCATCGATATCGGCGAAGGTTTCAAACACGAGAACGTCGACCCCGGACTCGGCCAGCGTGGTGATCTGATCACGGAAGGCGGTGCGAGCGTCGTCGGCCGAGAGAGGGCCGAAGGGGCTGAGCCGAGCCCCGGTCGGTCCGATCGAACCGGCGACGAACACCAGTCGACCCGCATTGGCAACAGCTGCTTTCGCGGCTCTTGCGGCGGCCGCGTTGATCTCTTGGTGGCGATCCGCCAGTCCCCACCGATCAAGATGAATCGCCGTAGCCGAGAACGTATTCGTCTCGATCACATCGGCTCCCGCGGCAATGAACGCGCGGTGGATGTCGGTGATCGTGTCGGGTTGCGTGAGGTTGAGTCCCTCGAAACTGCGTTCGAAGCCAATACCAGCGGCATTGATCATCGTGCCCATGGCCCCGTCGGCCGCCAAGGGTCGCTCGCGCAGCGTGTCAAGAAAGTTCATCGGTTCCTTCGTCGGCCGAGGCAGTCCCGGCCGCAACGCCTGAACAACGGTACCCGGTCCGGCTCATCTCCCAGTTCTCGACACTCGAAACGTCGGGCTTGACTGTGCCGTTGGTCAGCAGTACGACCGTTGGTGTCCGGGTGCTCCCTCTCGGGCCAGGTAGCGATCGGCCAGCAGAATGATCCGTCCGGGACGGGCCCGGCAGGACTTCGTGAACGCCGATCGGTCGTATTCGATCATAATGACCCGCTCACCGAAGGCCGTCAGATACGGCTCACACTCTTCGTAGAAGGCGCACGATTCGGTCACGGCGAAGTCGAATCGCAGATTCATGTTGAGCAGCTCAACCGCGTTCTTTTGGCCGACCTGCAGTCCGACGCGTTTCGCCGCTCCAATCAGACGCGTCGCCATGTCCACGGCGTTGGCCTCCGACAGTTGTTCCGGGAACCGGGTGTAGGTATCGAGATTGTCGAACTCGACCGCTTCGTAGCCAGCCTTCGCGCAACCCTTCACCCATCGATCGACGATGGTGGTCAGTTGGCGACGCTTGGAGAGCGTCGAAATATCGAGGATGGCCTCGTCCCAGTTCGGGTCGACGACCGTGTCGTTGTTCTCGTCGCGCAGCAGAAGACTCGGGTGGTGGCGCTCCCACCACGCTCGTTCGTTGGTCTGCGCCTGAAAGCCGTTGATGTAGCAAATATCGAACCGCCCGGCCGACGGCTCCGTGCGATCACGCGTCACGATGGTGACACCAAGTGCCGGCGGGTACGCTCCACCGAGTTGGTAGTCGACCCGGGCATTCGGACCAAAGGCGTTGGTGGCGCGCTGGGTAGCCGAGGCGGTCGTGGGGGAACTCAGGATTGCGACGAGCAGCGCAACTGCTTTGGTGATCCCTCCGAGAACACGGACACGGGCGCGCCCTGGGACCACCGCTCCGACCAAACTCACGACGCCGCCTGCCAGACAACTGCAGTGAGCCGCTCTCGCCAACCGTCGGTCTTGGCAAACAACTGAGCTGTCCATCCACTCGACTGCGCCGCGGCAACGTTCTCAATGGCGTCGTCGACGAACGCAATGCAGTTGGGCGTTGCTCCGCAACCGAGAGCTTCGGACGCGACGGCAAAGAACCGCAGATCCGGTTTTGCCAGGCCCACAGCTCCGGAGTAGATCACATCGGCGATCGGAAGGAGAGTGCCAAGCCGCTCGTGCAAAAATGCAGCTCGTCGATGTTCCTGATTGGTTGCGAGCACGAGCCGCACTCCCTGTTCGGCGAGTCCGAGAGCGGCGTCGACGACCTCAGGATCGACGACAAAGTCGGCTTCGAACCAGCAGCCCAGCAGCTCTTCGACGGATACTTCCCAGCCGAGCTCGTCGAGAGCGTCGGCCAGGGCCGGCTCGATCGGCCGTGCCCCGGTCACGACGTCGGTCCAGACTCGCTTGAAGAACACCGACGACAACTGGCTGCTGTCAAAGCCAAAGCGCACGGCGACCTCGTGCCGCCACGAGCCGAGCCCTCCGCGGTCGGGATCAAGGAGCACGCCATCCACGTCGAGCGCGAGGGTCACCGCGTTGAAGTTCGAGCTGTTGACCACGGTCAGACTTTCGCACAGGTCCTGAGAACGACGCGAACAGTCTCGGTCATGGAGAGCTTGGGTCTCGACCGTGGGGCGAAGTTATGTTCGAC
>JAYSTV010000060.1:0-1781 GCA_043719425.1 Acidimicrobiia bacterium
CCAGAAGTCGGCGTCACGCAACCCTCGCTCCACCGTCGGCACCGTGACCGAGGTCTACGACTACCTCCGCCTGCTCTTTGCCCGCATCGGCATTCAGCACTGTCCGAACGATGGCACCAAGCTCGAACGCCAGACTCCGCAGCAGATTGTGGACCGGGTCCTGCAGCTCCCAGAAGGCACCCGATTCCAAGTTCTTGCACCGGTGGTTCGTGGTCGCAAAGGCGAGTACCTGGAGTTGATCGCCGACCTTTCCAAGCAGGGTTTCGCTCGCGCCAAGATCGACGGCCAGATCCGGGAGCTCACCGAGACGATTGAACTGGGTCGCTACGAGAACCATTCGATCTCGGTGGTGATCGATCGGCTCGTCGCTCGACCGGGAATCGAGCGACGCCTGACCGACTCGTTGGAAACGGCGCTGCGCCTGGCCGAAGGCGTGGCCGAGATTGAGCTCGTGCCCAAGGATCCGAATGATGGCGAGGAGGGCGAGGTTCTGGTCTTCAGTCAATACCTGGCCTGTCCAGCCTGCGGCACGAGCTACGACGAACTGGCCCCGAGAAACTTCTCCTTCAACTCGCCCTACGGTGCGTGCACTGCTTGCAAGGGCCTGGGCACCACCTTCGAGGTGGATCCCGAATTGGTCGTTCCCGACGACGACCTTTCGATCATGCAGGGCGCCATTGCCCCATGGGCCGGGTCCAAGGGGGAGTACTTCGTCCGCATCTTGGAAGCCGTATCCGAGGCCTTCGACTTCACCATGAAAACCCCGTGGTCCAAGTTGACCAAAGCCCAGCAGAAGATCCTGCTCCATGGCACGGGCACGAAAACGGTGCATGTCGAATACCGCAACCGCTACGGACGATCGCGCGCCTACAACAGCATCTTCGAAGGGGTCATCCCGTGGCTCAAGCGTCGCCACTCCGAGGCTGAGGGCGAATGGTCGCGCGAGCAGATGGAGGGGTACATGCGCGAGGTCGCCTGCCCCGAGTGCGGCGGAGCCCGGCTGAGCAAGGCGTCGTTGGCGGTCACCATCAACGGCAAGAGCATCTTCGAGGTCGGCAATCTCTCCATCGCCGATTCGGCGAAGTTCCTGCTCGGCCTCACGCTCAGCACACGTGATCTGATGATCGCCGAGCGCGTCGTCAAAGAGGTCAACGCCCGCCTCAAGTTCCTGCTCGACGTCGGCCTCGACTATCTCCAGCTCAACCGCTCGGCCGCCACCCTGGCGGGCGGCGAGGCCCAACGCATCCGTTTGGCCTCGCAGATCGGGTCGGGTCTGGTTGGCGTGCTCTATGTGCTCGACGAACCATCGATCGGCTTGCATCAGCGCGACAACCATCGCCTTATCAAAACCCTTGAGCACCTACGTGAGTTGGGCAACACCGTCATCGTCGTCGAGCACGACGAAGACACCATCCGAATCGCCGATCACATCGTCGACATCGGCCCTGGGGCGGGGGAGCACGGTGGCGAGGTCATCGTGTCCGGCCCGCTGGAGGACCTGCTGACGTCGGAACGCTCCATCACCGGCCAGTACCTGAACGGCACCCGACGGATCGAAGTGCCCCACATCCGTCGACCGGGCAACGGCACGTTCCTCACCGTGCGTGGGGCGCGGGAAAACAACCTGCGCAACGTCACCGTCGACTTTCCGCTGGCCCGCTTTGTCGCCGTGACCGGCGTGTCGGGTTCCGGCAAGTCCACGCTGGTCAACGACATCCTCCTGAACGCGCTGATGCAAAAGATCTACCGGGCCAAAACGGTGCCCGGTTTGCACAAGGGCA
>JAYSTV010000591.1:0-2155 GCA_043719425.1 Acidimicrobiia bacterium
GTGGCCTCGCTCCTGCGGTCCCACCGAGACGACGGCGACCTGCTCGTCCTCGCCACCACCTCTCCGTTCGATCTCGTCTCGCCGCTGGCCCAACGCCTCGGCTTCGATGCCGTTGTCGCCACCCGCTACGCCGAACTGGAGGGCACCTATACCGGTGAGCTCGACGGTGGGTTCGTGTGGGGCCCCGGCAAACTCAAGGCCGTGGTTGCTTGGGCCAAGGAACACGACGTGGATCTCCAGGCCTCGGCGGCGTATTCGGACTCCGTGTTCGACGCGCCTCTGCTCGGTGCCGTCGGCCGTCCCACGGCGGTGAACCCCGACGTTCGGCTCCGAGCCCTCGCCGCTGTTCGACGCTGGCCCATCCGCTCGCTCGACACCCCGGCGGGGGTGCCGTCAGTGAACGGATTCGAGCCGTACGACATCGTCCGCCAGCTGACCCGGCCCGAGTTCTTTCCCGGTGTCAAGTTCCGATTCGAAGGCATCGAGAACATTCCGCGCTCGGGACCGGCCATCCTCGCCGTCAACCATCGCAGCTACTTCGATCCGGTGGTCATCGGGCTCGCCGTGGGGAAGGCGGGTCGCAATCCGCGATTCCTCGGAAAGAAAGAGGTCTTTGACGCTCCGGTCGTCGGACAGATCGCTCGGGCAATGGGCGGCATACGGGTCGATCGAGGGACCGGTTCCGACGCCCCGCTTCGCGCCGCGGCCGACGGTTTGGAAGCGGGCGAGGTCATCGTGATCCTGCCCGAGGGGACGATTCCACGCGGCGAGGCGTTCTTTGACCCGATCCTTCGAGGCAAAACGGGCGTGGCCAGGCTGGCCGCCATGCGGCCCGACGTCCCGATCATTCCCATCGGGCTGTGGGGCACGGAAAAGGTGTGGCCCCGGTCGGCCAAAGTGCCCAACCTGCTGCAGTTGACCGACCCTCCTGAAGTGCTAGTCACCGTCGGAACACCGGTTCGGGGTTTGCGACTCACCGACTCCTCCACCGTGGCCGACACTGAAGCGGTGATGGCGGCCATCATGGCGATTCTCCCGGCCGAATCGCGCGTGGCCCGCGTGGTCACCGCCGAGGACTTGGCCCGAACCACTCCGGACGGCCGCGTCCCGTCGGCGTCTCGCCCGGGGCCCGTGTCGTCCACGTCGATTGCCACCCAGGCCCTGCGCGCTTCGAAGACAAAGAAAACGGCGAAGCCTTCGGCCGTGAAGGCCGTGAAGGCGGCCAAGCCGACGAAGACGACGAAGACGGCCAATACGACGAAGGCGGCCAAGCCGACCAAAACGGCGAAGACGACGAAGGCGGCCAAAACGAAAAAGCCGATCACGTCGTCGGCCCCGACGAAGGCGACGAAGCCAGCTCGCCAACCGCCGTCACGACGCGTACCCGGCTCCCTCGCCGCGCGCTGACGCGCACCGAATTCCGCCGAGGTGTTCAGCGTTTGGTGAAGCCGCGCACCATCGACGCGATTCCCAAGTCGTAGGCCCGGTCGGCAAGCTTTCGCGTGTCCTTTCGGGGTGGGCCGACATCAGCCAGTTCGATGGACACCAGTCCATGAGCCATTCCCCACATCGCCAGAGCCACGGCGTCAAGATCGTCAGAGTTGAGCTCATCTCGGTCGTAGGCCTCCAGCACCGCTTCTTGGAGCGCGGTGAATGCCGCCAGCGAGACCTCGATGGCGGTGTCACTCGGTACGTGATCGACGACCGCGTTGAGGAACATCACCCGGTAGTGCCTCGGGTGTCGTAGCGCCCATCGTCGATAGGCCAGCGCCTGAGCCTGAAGGCGGCCGAGCGGCGCGTCGAGCGGTTTGGCCCTTCGCAAGGCGGCCGCGAAGGTTCCGAATCCCTGGGTCCAGATTGCATCGACGAGACCGTCCTTGCCGCCGAACCACGTGTACACGCCGATGGTCGAGCACCCGGCTTCGGTGGCGACTCGGCGGACGGTCAGCGCGGCGTGGCCTTCGTCGGCCAGCAAACGCAACGCGGCGTCGAGGATGTTGCCTCTGGTGTCATCGTCGGCACCAGCGGTCACCTTCTTCTTGGAAGCGCTTGACACAACGCCGATCGTATAGCAGTGTTATGAGTGTAACGCTGTTATGTCAGGATCCATCAATGAGGAGCCCTATGAACGTCTACCTGTCCGAAAACTTCGCCC
>JAYSTV010000592.1:0-5181 GCA_043719425.1 Acidimicrobiia bacterium
GCTCGTCGACGAGGCGCTGATCGTTGGCGTCGGCGAGAAGCCGACGATGTCCGACGGGCAACTTCATCTGAAGTTCAACGGCCTTGGCTACTTCTCTCCGCTGTGGGGTGGCTACGACGTTGGCGGCCACGCCATGGGCTCCGACGCCGTCGGTCATGATCGCGAAGGCAACGCCCGGCGCCTCGACGGCAACGAGTACACGACCTTTCGTGTACGTATGAATGTCAGCGGCGCGGTTGGCGCAGGCATCTTCTTCTACACGTGCGTGGCCGGCGTGAACGATGGTTGCCAAAGTGGCGTGCAGTTCGTGACCGAACCGGGCTGGCGCGTGTATCAGGCCGACGTTCCGAAGGCGTCGGTCTCCGGTATCCGCGTGGCCATTAGCGGCAACGTGAACGTCGACGTCGACTGGGTGCAGGTCCTCGGACCGAACAGGGGCAACACCACGATCGAGAACGCGTTGGTCGGGCCGGTGCCCGAGGTGTTGAACCCCGATGCCGCCGGGGCGATCCCACTGCTGTTCCCTCTCGGCGGCAAGCCGATTCCGTTCGCCGGCGGCGGCGCCTGTGCCAACAACGATTGGGCGACACGCGTTCGTGGCAGTGCCTGGGATTTCAGCGAGAAGACCGATGTGGACAAGGTCGATAACTACGTGTCGTGGGACGTGGCTAACGGGCAGTTCAACGGCATCGGAGCCGTCGCCCCGAACGGTGGCGCACCTGGTGATCCGGGCATCCGTCTGGCGCTGAACGGCCGAACCATCAACCCGGCGGTGTGGCACCGCACCACGTTGGTTGTTCCGTTCTGGGACGGACGCTATAGCCAAGAGTTCGGTGACGATGGCGGGTGGGTCTTCCGCACAATCTGGAAATTCGTCGGCAACGAACGTTTCCAGGAGGCTGCACCAATCGTCGAGTACCCGAACGACACCACGATCAGCGTCGACCAGAACGATCCGACCCCCTTCGATGGAAGTGAGCCACCCCCGCTGAACATCAACGACACGACGTCGAAAGGACAGCTCGGATGGAGCCGTCCCGGCCTTCGGGTGAAGACCTTCCGCGTTGATATCGCCGAGCCGTACAAGCCTCGCCAGACGCCCGTCGACCAGGTGTTCCTGTCGACCGATGACTGCGGCGTCGACTCCGCCGACATTGTCTTTCGTGACAACAATGCGGGCGATGGGACTTCGGCGGAGATCTTTGCCGCCTTGTCGCCGAAGGGACCGTGGGACCGGGTCGGCACCACGCCGGTGGCGCCCGGACGGAACACGTGGACGTGGCGCAACGCGCCGAAGGGCACGTGGTGGATCAAAGTCGGGATGACCCGCGGCGTCGCCTATGGCGAGAACATGTCGACCGGCCCGGTCACCATCGGTACGGACTTCTCCGAGGTCATCAAAGCCGAAGTGGCGTTGCCCGGTTCCGGCGTGCCGTCGGCCCTGGCCCTGCGGCCGATGAAGGTCAAGAAGGTGCGCCCGCGCTGACCCCCTGCTGTGCCGCGGGCACACTGGAGCGGTGACCGAGTTTCAACCAGCGGCGTTCACCGGCCGACCGTCGGGAGACCGATCGGCGCGCAGCTTCACCATTCGTCGCGGTCGTCGCGGCCCTCAGAAGGAACATGCCCTTCGAGTGCTGGTCCCGCAACTCTCGATCCCGCTGTCCCGTTCGCCGGTCGATATGTCCGTCGCCTTCGGTCGTTCGGGGCCGCTCATCGTCGACGTGGGGTTCGGTTCCGGGGAGACGACCGTTGCCCTCGCCGCCCATCACCCGGAGGCCAACGTGATTGGTATCGAGACCCACGAGAACGGCTTGGCCGTGCTCGCTCATGAGGTCGTCGATCGATCCCTGACGAACGTTCGGATGATCGCCGGTGACGCGTTCGATGTGTTGGCGGCGATGATCGCCCCGTCGACGGTGTCGGTGTTGCAGCTCATTTGTCCGGACCCTTGGCCCAAACCGGCGCAGTCCCATCGTCGGTTGTTCGCACCGGCCTTCGCCGCGCTCGCATCCGAACGCCTCGTGGCGGGCGGATTGCTCCGTCTCGCCACGGACTGGGCACCGTATGCCGAGCAGATGTTGGTGGTGGCTTCGTCGACGCCAACGCTGCGCAATACGTTCGACGACTTCGCGCCCCGCGACCTCACGCGGCCGGTGACGGCCTACGAACGAAAAGGAGCGGCCGCTGGTCGGTCGATCTGTGATCTGGTCTTCGAACGAATCTGAGCGGCGCTCACAACCGCCAGGGAGGCGATGGGAACAAGCGCGCCGAGGGCGAGGAGCCGCTGCCCGAGCCCCTCGATCGAGGCGCCGAATCGTGTCGGGTCCGAAAGCACGAACCCGCCGGCGATGAAGCGCCCAACACAGGCGATGGCGATGCCCCGCCATCGATACAACGGCGACCGCCACAGAGCAGGGAAGCACACGAAGACGAGCGCAAACGTCCCCACTCCAATCGGTCCACCGTGACGCGGCTCGATCGACAGGGCCCAGGTTTGCGTCATAGGTTCAGCGTGGACGGCGCGGGCCCGCCTGGCACCAGGGTTCGTCCCTGACCTCAGCCAGGGTTTCGCCAACGAGCCGGGGCTACTCCTGGACGAGTTCGACGAGGGTGCCGAAGGTGGTCTTGGGGTGGATGAAGGCGACGGTCGTGCCCCGTGAGCCTGGCCGTGGTGCTTCGTCGATCACTCGACCACCGGCCGCCTTGACCGACGCGAGGGCGGCCGCGCAATCGCTGACTCGGTAGCCAATGTGATGCAGACCCTCGCCCTTTTTCTCCAAGTACTTGGCTACGGGGGAATCAGGTCGAGTGGGAGTGAGGAGTTGGATATAGCTCTCGGCCACCTTGAGGAGTGCCTCCTCGACACCATCGCTCTCGACCACTTCGCGGTGATCGACGGTGGCGCCGTAGACCTGCTCGTAGTATTTGATCGCCGCTTCGAGATCGTGCACAGCAATGGCAACGTGATCGATCTCGGTGAGGAGAGCGCCGGCGGAAGAGGGGGCGTGCGTCATGGTCGTCAGTCTCTCGCGAACCGTCAGTTGCGGAAGCGGTTGAGGGCGGCCTCGCCGACCTTGGCCCGGAACTCGGGGTCGTCGATACCCTGACCCTCCTTGGGGCTGAGGCACAGCACCGCAATCTTGCCCTCGTGCTGGTTGTGGTGCACCGCATAGGCGGCATCGGCTGTCGTCTCCAGCGTGTGCACGGCCGAAACCATTGGATGAATCTTGCCCTGACAAATCAATTTGTTGGCGGCGTAGGACTCGGCATAGTTGGCAAAGTGCGAAGACTTGATGGTCTTCAGCTTCATCCACAGATGGCGGTTGTCGTATTCGATCATGTAGCCCGACGTTGCTGCACACGTCACGATGGTGCCGCCCTTCTTGGCCAGGTAGACCGATGCGCCCATGGTTTGGCGGCCCGGATGCTCGAACACGATGTCGGGATCTTCGCCGACGAGTTTGCGCACGTCGGCGCCTAGACGACGCCACTCGGTTTCGTCCTGGGTGTGCGGATCAGACCAGAATTTGTACGCCCCGGCCTTACGGTCGATAACGGCCTCGCAGCCCATCGACCGGAGCACGTCAGCTTTCTCGGCCGAGGACACGACGCCCACCGGGATCGCGCCGCCGTTGAGCACGTACTGGATGGCATAGCCACCGATGCCGCCGGTCGCACCCCACACGAACACCACGTCACCCTGCTTCATCTGCGCGCCGTTGCGGCTCACGAGCATGCGGTAGCTGGTCGAGTTGCAGAGAGCGTTCGACGCCGCTTCCTCCCACGAGAGGTGACGAGGCTTGGGCATCAGCTGGTTGGCCTTGACTACCGCAATCTCGGCGAGGCCACCGAAGTTCGTCTCGAATCCCCAAATACGCTGGTTCGAACCAAGCATGGAGTCGTCATGTGATGATGGATCCTGATCGTCAACATGGTTGCAATGGATGGTGACACGGTCGCCGATCTTCCAATTGCGCACGGCCGATCCGGTTCGCAGGACCACACCACTGCCGTCGGATCCAACTACGTGGTAGGGCAGCGAGTGGCGCTTTCCCCACTCACCTTCTCGTCCCAGCCGGTCGAGGAAGCCGAACGTGGAAACCGGTTCGAAGATCGAGGTCCACACCGTGTTGAAGTTGATCGAACTCGCCATCATGGCCACGTAGACCTCGTCGGGGGCGAGGACGGGCAGCGGGACATCCTGCACGTGCAGGCTCTTGCGCGGGTCCTTGTCCGACGACGCCAGTCCTTCGAACATGGCCGCGTCTTCACGGCGCACGACGACGCCCCGATACGACTCGGGCAGCGGGTGGGCGGCGAGTTCGGCGGCGGGCGCGCCACCTTCAATGAGGTCAACGAGGTTCTGCATACATGCACGGTAGGTCGTGCATATTCACGATTTCCATTCAGCCGGTTCGGCTCGTAGCGTTGCCGAAGCACCCACGCCGGGCGCGTCTTTTCTGCAGGAGGAACCTCTGATGGCTGGATCCGTGATTGTGGCCGGGGCTCGTACCCCGATCGGCAAGCTGGCGGGAGCATTCGCCAGCCTCTCGGCGACCGATCTGGGTGGCCACGCCATTGCTGCGGCGCTGGCCCGGGCGGGGATCACCGGCGATCAGGTCGATCACGTGATCATGGGTCAGGTGCTGCTCGCCGGGGCTGGGCAGATGACTGCTCGCCAGGCTGCGGTCAAGGGCGGCATTCCGATGAGTGTCCCGTCGACGGTCATCAACAAGGTCTGTCTGTCGGGGCTCAACGCCATCATCGAGGCCGACCGCATGATTGCCGTGGGTGACGCCGAGATCGTGGTGGCCGGCGGCATGGAATCCATGACGAATGCTCCGTACCTCCTGCCCGACGCGCGCGCTGGCATGCGGCTCGGTGACAAGTCGATCGTCGACTCGATGATGTTTGACGGACTCACGTGTGCCTTTGACAAGGTGGCCATGGGTCTGGGCACCGAGCGTTACGGGAAGGCTGAGGGCATGGCCCGCGAGGCCCAAGACATGTTTGCCGCTCAGTCCCACGAGCGGGCGGCTACGGCCATCAAAGACGGCCGTTTCGCCGACGAGATCGTGGCCGTCGGTGTTCCCCAGCGCAAAGGTGACCCGCTACTGGTCGAAACCGACGAAGGCGTTCGTCCCGGCACCACGGTCGAGTCGTTGCGCAGCCTGAAGGCCA
>JAYSTV010000593.1:0-2144 GCA_043719425.1 Acidimicrobiia bacterium
TGCCGTGTCAGCTTCGGTCTTTGACGCCGTGTCGGGTCCGGCGGGTCGGTCCGATGAACGTCGTCCGGCAAAGCGGCTGCGGCGATTGATGTCGACTGGTTCGGCCACGTTCGGGTCGGCGGCCAGCGGAGTCGAGTCGTCGTCGGCCGCGCCCCAGCGAGCGATGGGCGCAAACATGACTTCGCGGGAGGCAACCGGGGTCTCGAGCTCGGCCGCGTAGGCGGCGGCGACTTCGTGAAACGGAACCTCGGCGTCATCGAAATCGGCCTCGGCGAACTGCGTCTCCTCGACGTGGTTCCCGCCGGACCGTGCGTCGTCGAAGGGCGTCTGGTCGAAGGGTGTCTGGTCGCCGTGGGTTTCGTCGAACGGGACCTCATGTTCGTCGTGGGCGTTCCATCGCGACTCGTCGGCGTGGGCCACGTCGTCGGTCGAGGCGGTCTCCGTCAGGGTTTCGGTCGCGACGTCAGCGGTCTCGATCAAGGCCGACCAGCTGTTCTCCATAGCGAATGCGGCGGGAGGCGCCGGGCGCTTCGGCACGTCGCCCCAGATATCGGCGGTCGGCGTCGACGACTCGGTGGCCGCTGATCGGGTGTTCCACGACAGAAGTGCCGCCGCCGGCTCGGCATCGGTCGAGTCGGTAACCGGAGATTCGTTCGACGCAGTCCGCCAGAACGACGGTGTCGAGGGTGCGTCCGCGGTGATCACTTCGGAAAACCCGGTCCAGGCCGAGGCCTCGACGGGCGCGGACGTGGCGGCGAGGCCCCAACCAAAGGTTGCGGGCGCATCGGCGGCCGCCGCGGAGGCGTCGTCGGCGGTCACATCCCAGCTGCTCGCGGGGGTGAGGTCGTCGGCGACATTCTCGGCAGGCTTCCAGTCGGGATAGGTATCGGCATCGCTGAGCATCGGACCTCCTTCGGTCATTCGGTCCATCGGCGGTCAGTCGTTCCACCTTGAGCGGTCATTCAGCGGCTCTTCAGGACCGCCGCGCCGCGCCGAAAGACTGGAGCGCATGGCCGGTACACTGGCTGTCCCCCTCGAAGGAGTCGTTCTGTCCCCCGATCTTGTCACCCTGGCCCCGCCCGACGATGCGTGGGTGCTGGCGCAACGCCAACGTGGTTCGGCGGATCTTGCGGTGGTCGACAAGCCGACCGAAGTCGACGAACTGTGGCGCTACAGCGGCATTGACCGTTTCGATCCGGCTCTGTTTTCGGAGTCTGATGAAGCGTTGGCGGCTCACGCCGCGGTTGACCTTCCGGCCGAAGCGGTCGCCGCCGGGGTCACGATCCTGGTCGACGACGTCCCCACCTTTGCGTCGAACTACTTCGGCGCCCTTGGCCTGGCTCACCTCGTGCAGAGCCGGGTCATCTCCATTCCCGCCAACGTCGAATTGCGCGAGGCGATCCGGATCAGGACCACGGTCGATGCCACGGGAACGGCAGGTACCTCGTGGCGGGTGGTGATTGGAGTCAACAGCGGCGCCACGGTGATCGAGGAATTCCGGTCAACGGCCGACGGGCGTCGGCCTGCGTTGCTCGTGTCGAGCACGGCGCTCGAACTGGCCGACGGGGCCCGTCTGCGCCATGCGTCGGTCCAACTACTCGACGAACGCGACTGGATCGTCGGTTCGTTGCGGGCCACCACGGGCCGCGACGCTTCGCTGTCGTCGGTTGCCGTGGCGCTCGGAGCGGCCTACGCCCGGCTGGAGACCACCGCCGCGGCCGTGGCCAAAGGGGCCCATAGCGACGTGCTCGCCGTGTACTTCGCCGGCGACGATCAGGTCCACGATTTCCGCACCCGTCAGGACCACATCGCCCCTCACACCACCTCGGACCTGCTGTTCAAAGGCGCCGTCGAGGATCGGGCCCGCTCCGTGTACTCCGGCCTCATTCACATCGGCAAAGACGCCCGCGGCACGGTGGCCCACCAAACGAATCGCAACCTCCTGCTCTCAGCCGAAGCATCGGCCGAGTCGGTGCCGAACCTGGAAATCGAAAATAACGATGTGAAGTGTTCGCACGCGTCGGCGATCGGTCCGATCGACCCGGACCACCGCTACTACCTGGAGTCGCGTGGCGTCCCACCGGGCGACGCCGACCGGCTCATCGTGCTCGGATTCTTTGCCGATCTTCTTGCCCGCGTGCCCG
>JAYSTV010000594.1:0-5178 GCA_043719425.1 Acidimicrobiia bacterium
AGTTCGGGCAGCATCGTGGCATAGGCGACCGGCGTGTCGGCGTTGAGTACCACCGCGTCGGCCTGGATCACCGTGCCATCAGCAAGGCGTACGCCGCGCACCGCGCCATTGCCACCGGCCGCTCGCAGCACCCGCTCAACGGTGGAGCCGTAGCGAATGTTCACGCCACCTTTCTCTGCGGCTTCGGCCAGCCCGCGGGCCACGGCATGCATGCCGCCTTCAGGGAAATACACGCCGGCGACGGAGTCCATATACGTGATCACGGCATAGGCCCCGAGGGCCTCGTAGGGAGATAAGCCCGCATACATTGCTTGAAACGAGAAGATCTTCTGCAGCCGCGGATCCTTCACGTACTTTTCGACCAGCCCGTGCAACTTGGCGAACCCACCGAGCTTGAGCAGTTTGAGGCCGGGGGTGATGGGGCGGGCAAGGTCGAGAACCGAGTTGAAGTTCCGATCGATAAACGTTGGCATCTCCACGTTGTAGAGCTCGGTCAGCCAATCGACCATCTTGTGAAACCCTTCGGCGTCTTTCGGGCCGGAGAACTTGCGGATCTCTTCGGCCATCGCTTCACGCCCATGCCAGACGCGAACCTCGCCGCCGCCTTCGCTTTCGGCAAACGTGGCCCGGTAGCCAGGGTTCACCGGATGGATTTTCACGTGATCTTCCATCGACGCGCCGGCGGCGCGGAACACGTCGGACAAAATGCCGGTCATCGTGAGCACACACGGACCGTTGTCGATCCGGTAGCCAGCCTCCTCGATTAATCCGGCCCGACCACCCGGGAGCAACCCCCGCTCCAACATCGTGACATCGTGGCCCTGCCCGATCAGGTTGCAGGCCGCTGAAAGGCCACCCAACCCCGCTCCGACCACAACTACTCGTTTACCCATGTTGTCGAGTCTCTCGCTCCTGGCGGGCAATTCGGGAACCGGGCCGCGGCGTGACCATCCCAGATCACCGGTTCGGGCATCCCACATCGTCGAGTTCCAGCAGGAAATCGAGCGAAATCAGGGTATGTGGGATGCGGAAGAAGGGACTGTGGGATTGCCCGGGCGCCGACCCACCCGGTTCAGCGGTCGCGGTCGGTAACGTAGTGAGCCAACTCGACTAGAGCTTCCGTCGCCTGATCCGTCAGGCCCGAGGTGATGATCGCCGCAATCGCTTCATCACGGAGTCCATTGATTTGCGCTCGTATATGTTCCGCGGCGCCCGTTTCCACGAGGACCGCCTGGATCGCTCCGATTTCGTCGAATGAAAGGTCGACGTGGCCAATGCGGTCAAGGACCGCACGTTGCGATGGTGTTGCGGCCTCCAACGCACGGGCGACAAGCGCGGTCGGCTTGCCTTCACGAAGATCGTCGCCCACGGGCTTCCCGGTCACCGCTTCGTCGCCGAGAGCACCGAGAAGGTCGTCGGTGAGCTGGAACGCTTCGCCCAGGGGAAGGCCGTACGCCGACAGCGAGGCATCGAATTCGGCATGACGATCGGCGAGCGCGGCCCCGAGATGCAGCGGTCGCTCGATGGTGTACTTCCCGGATTTGTATGTACAAATACGACGGGCAATTTCGACGCTGGGGTTTCCACGAACGGTGCCCAGAAGGTCGAGGTATTGCCCGATGTTCACCTCGATGCGCAGCTCAGTAAAAATTGCCTGAGCCGAACGCGGAAGGTCGGCCATCAAAAGATCGGCATAGACGAAGGCAAGGTCGCCGACGAGAATCGCCACGCCCTCACCGAAGCGGCGATCCTCCGCCCGCCACCCGTTGCGCCGATGCTCGTCGATGAACTGCACGTGTACCGCGTCCATGCCCCGCCGGCGAAGCGACGCATCCATGACGTCATCGTGGACAAGGGCGAAGGTGTGCAGGAGTTCGAGTCCGGCACCGGCATCGACAACGCTCACGTCGTCGAGTCGGCCCCCCGCGCCGACAAAAGCCCAGTGACAAAACGCCGGGCGAAGACGCTTGCCGCCAGCCAACACCAAGTCACGCAGCGACGAAAGTGGCGCGGCAAGGTCGGGATCGACTTTGCTCCATCGGTCGACCTCGGCATCGAGGAGAGCTCGGATCCGCCGGTCAACGCGAGCGGCGATGTCGGCTAGGGACGGGGGAGCGACAAGCACAGGACCGACGAAGTTAGTGGCCCCTGGCGTTTACACCGTCGGACGGGCCTCGCCGAGTTGTGAACGTACCCGATACGGTTCGTGACGTGACTGTCACTGTACCTCCCGCTACTCCCACCAATCCCTTCGATCTCACCGGCCATGTCGCACTCATCACCGGGGGGAACTCGGGAATCGGCCTCGGTTTGGCCGAGGCTCTGGTGAATGCTGGTGCCGGCGTGGCCATCTGGGGGACGAATGCGGCGAAGAACACTGCTGCGGTCGAACGTCTGCGCGGTCTCGGCGGAACAGCCGAAGCGTTTCTCTGCGATGTCGGTGAAGAGGCCGAAGTGGAAGCGGCGTTCGCCGCCACGGTCGACGCGTTCGGCAAGGTCGACGCCACGTTTGCGAACTCGGGCGTGGGGGGTAATGCCCCGTCGTTCATAGAGATGACGGCCGACGAATGGCACCGGGTGCTCCGCGTCAACCTCGACGGGGTGTTCTACACATTGCGGGCGGCGGCGCGTCATATGGTCGGTCGTGGCGAGGGTGGCGCATTGGTGGTCACCGCATCGTTGGCGGCAATCCAGGGCCAGGCTCGCGGGCAGCACTACGCGGCGACCAAGGCGGGCGCCATTGCGGTGATGCGAGCGTGTGCCATCGAGTTCGCCCGTCACGGGATCTCGTCGAACGCAATTCTCCCGGGATGGGTCGAGACGCCGATGACCGAGAAGACCTTTGCCTACGACCGTTTCCGCGACGCTGTGATGCCTCGGATGCCGTTTCGGAGGTGGGGTGCGCCATCGGACTTTGGCCCGCTCGCCGTGTACCTCGCTTCGCCGGCGACCCGGTGGCACACAGGTGAGGTGCACCTAGTCGATGGCGGGTACTCGATCTTCTAGTCGCGAGATTCCCGCGACCTACGCGGCCCGGTGGCGGAGGCGGGCGCGCACTCGTGACCAGTCGGCTCGGTCGATCCATGTGCCGACCCGCATCCCAATCGTGAACACAGCGAATCCGCCGAGTGCGTCGAGGAAGTAGTGATTCGCGGTGGCCACAATGGCCACAAGGGTGAGCGCCGGATACGCGAGGAGGAGGAGCTTGCGCGGCCACGTGATGGCCCACGGCCAGAACGCCACGGCGCACCAGGCGGCCCATCCGAAGTGCAGGCTTGGCATCGCCGCGAATTGGTTCGACACTTGGGCCACAGGGCCCGACTTGAAATGCCAGGGACCGCCGACAATTTCGAGGGTGTCCTGGAAGCCGAAGCGAGGCGGAAGCAACCGAGGCGGCATGAGGGGAAAGAATTTGAAGCCGATCAACGCAAACCATGTCATGAGGGCTAGCCCGTTGCGAATGGACCGATAGCGCCACGGTCGTTTTCGGAAACACCACACCATGGCGGCGATCGTCACTAAAAAATGGGCGATGCCGTAGTACCCGTTTAGGAACTGGACGAATCGACGCGACTGCAGGAACCACTCCTGAATCGACTCCTCGTGGTAAAGCCCGAGCCAGCGTTCCGCCTTGATGATGCGCTTGGCATTGGTGAATGCCTGGGCCTTGGCGTCGAGGTTCGAACCTTGGCTGTTGCGGACAAACCAGTACGCCGCGTAGAGGATCACGATCAGTGCGGCTTCGGTCCGTAGTCGCAAGCGAGGTCGAGTGGGCTCGTCAGAAGGCGGATCTTCGCGGAACCAGCGGTCCACGAACTCCTCGTCGTCGTCGGCCACGGCTTTCGTTCCGTGGCCGACCGACCCCGTGACCGGGGCACGGCCTGCGAGGTCGACCGCGGGGGTCGACCGTTCCGGCTCAGCCGGGGAGACGAGGTGATCCGTCATGAACATCGGTCAGCGTAGGTGAGAGGCGTTCGGGGCGCGGCGGACCCGGGCACCGAATGCGCGGATCGGCCCTACATTCGGTGCGCAAGCTTGACTTCATTTGGCTTCTCTTCGAAGGACACAAACGGTGACGACAACCATGGCATCCCCCCTCCTCGACCTCGTCGACTCCGCCACCTTGGAGTCGACCCTGAATGCTGCTCTCCGCAGTGGCGGTGACTTTGCCGAGGTCTTCGTGGAAGACCGGGTGAACAGCTCGGCTCTGCTCGACGATGGCCGGATCGAAGAACTCACGAGTGGAGCCGAACGCGGAGCCGGAATCCGGGTCATTCGGGGTGACACGACCGGGTTTGCCCACACGGCCGACCTTTCGCCGGCGAGCCTGCTCGCCGCCGCGCAGGCCGCAAGCGCCGCGGCGCGCGGTGGCGGTGGCGGCGTCCGGACGGTGAATCTCACCGACAGGTCGCGGCCCCGACCTCACCTGGTGGCAATCGATCCGATTTCGATTCCGAAATCCCGCAAGGTCGAGTTGCTGCAGCGAGGTGACGCAGCGGCCCGCGCCGCCGGCAGTGCAATCCGTCAAGTCACCGTTGGCTACGGCGACGCCCGTCGACGGATCCTCGTGGCCAACTCCGATGGGGTCCTGGCCGGTGACGAAACCGTGCGAACTCGGCTCATGGTGCAGGCCGTGGCGCTAGGCGACACCGGAATGCAAACCGGCTACGACGTGGCCGCGAAGACCATCGGTTGGGAGCTCTTCGACGAGTACGACGTCGAAGAGATCGGCCGCCGGGCCGCCGGTCGGGCCCTCACCAAGCTGGCCGCTCGGCCCGCGCCGTCGGGCCGGGTCACCGTGGTGCTCGAAAAGGGCGCTGGCGGCACGATGTTCCACGAAGCCTGCGGTCACGGTCTCGAAGCGGATCTGGTGCTCAAGGACACGAGCGTGTTTCGCGGTCGCGTGGGACAACAGGTGGCGTCGAAAGGTGTGACCATCGTCGACGACGGTTCCTATGCGCGCGAATGGGGCACGAGCGCGATCGACGATGAAGGCAATCCAACCCAGCGCAATGTGCTCATCGAAGACGGAGTGCTTACCGACTACATGTGGGACCTGCGTCATGCCAAGAAGGAAAGGCACGCGCCGTCGGGCAATGGTCGACGTCAGAGCTATCAGCATCTGCCGATCGTCCGCATGACCAACACCTATCTCCTCGCCGGCCACGAAGAGCCGGC
>JAYSTV010000595.1:0-5175 GCA_043719425.1 Acidimicrobiia bacterium
CCGACGTGCGCGTGGTCATCGATCCTCGGGGTGAGGCCCTTCGCCGGTGGCCGCAATGAACGGAATGAACGGAATGAACGGAACTGACCCGTCGGAGTGGGGCGGTCAGGACCTCGTCAATACGTTGAAGAGCCTCGCCTACTTTCTCGACCGAGCCCTCGACGGCGACGACGCCGATGCCTCCGACCTCCAGGCGGAGCTCATGGCAGCGTTCCAATCGCTCGCCGACGAGACCGGCACTCGCTTCCCTGACCACGCCACCCTGGCTCAGGCCAACGCGTTGTTGACGGAGCGCTTTGCCGCCCGAGACGGCGATGTCCTCGCCCGCGAATCGGTCGACGCAGCCGTGCGTGCCGGCATCGATATCGCCCGACGTGCCGGGCGTCGGCGGAGGTCGACCCTGACCGGCACCGGCTCGGTGGTGGGCCTTTTCCGGAGCGGCGGCGGGGTGCCGAAACTTGGCGTCGACACGGTCGAGATCGCGTGGCGCGGCGTGGTCGGCGACGCGCAGGACCACCGCCAGCACCATGGCCGGGCCTTCCAGGCCGTGTGTTTGTGGTCCTCCGAGGTGATCGAGGCGCTCCGAGGCGAGGGCCACCCCGTGAGCCCCGGAAGCGTCGGCGAGAACGTGACGATCGGCGGGCTTGACTGGCCCGCCATTCGCCCCGGAACCCGTCTCGGGCTCGGCTCGGCCGTACTCGAAATCTCCAGCTACGCCACCCCGTGTAGCCAGATCGCCCGGTCGTTCACCCATCGCGCCTTCAATCGGATCAACGAAGACGACCATCCCGGTTGGGCCCGCGTCTACGCCTGGGTCCTCGCGCCCGGGACGGTTGCCCTCGGCAATGTCGTCACCGTTGAACCCGAGGCCCACCATGGCCGTTGACCTTCGCCGAGTGGTGTCGGTCGTGCCCGCTCCTCTGTCGGTGGTCGGCGACCCCCTCGACGGCCGGGAGAAACCCGCCCACCGTGGTCTCCTCCATCTGTGGTTCGCCCCCATCGCCGGGGTGGTTGGCGTGGCGCTCGTGGCCAACGCCATGCCCGGCCGCAAACTGTCGGCGGCGGTCTATGCGCTCAGCCTGACCAGCCTGCTGTGCACGAGTGCGCTCTACAACCGCACCGTCGCCACCACAGCGTTTCGAGCGTGGATGCGGTGGCTCGATCACTCGATGATCTACGTCCTCATCGCCGGGAGCTATACCCCCGTTGGGCTGCACGTGCTTCCGAGGGCCTGGGGCGTCCCGCTCGTCACGTGCGTATGGATCGGCGCTCTCGCGGGCGTGGTGTTCAAGATCTCACCGCTGCGTGTGCATCGGCGCGTGGCCGGCACGCTCTACGTGCTCCTGGCGTCGGCCTACCTGCTGGCCATCCCCAAATTGCTGTCCAATCTGTCACCGGGTGCGCAAATCGCCCTGCACGTCGGCAACGCCGCCTACGCGATTGGCGCCATTGGCCTCTGGCTCCAGCGACCGAACCCGTCGAAGGACTTCGGCTACCACGAGGTCTGGCACGTCTGGGTCCTCGTGGGCGCGGCCGCACATTTCGTCATGACGTGGCTGAGCGTGGTGTAGGTCGCCTGCCGCAACGATCGAAGCACAGCGTGATGACGTGGCTGAGCGTGGTGTAGGTCGCCTGCCGCAGTCGCCTGCCGCAACGATCGCCGTGGGCTAGGCCGTGGCGACGGCGATTGCTCGCCAGACCTTTTCGGCTGTGGTCGGCACATCGATGTGCTTGACGCCCAGATGGGCCAGCGCGTCGACCACGGCACTTTGGAGCGCCGGCGTGGAGCCGATGGCACCGGACTCGCCGATGCCCTTCGCTCCGAGCGGGTTCAACGGGGTGGGCGTTTCCATGGTCGCGAGTTCGTAGCTCGGCAGCTCGGCCATCGAGATGATGCCGTAGTCGGCGAAGTTCGACGTGACCGGGTTGCCGTCGTCGTCGTAACGGATCTCTTCGAGCAACGCCTGACCAATCCCCTGCGCAATCCCGCCATGACGCTGCCCCTCAACGAGCAACGGGTTGATGAGCGTGCCGGAGTCGTCGCAGGTGATCATCCGGACGAGGCGAACCTCGCCGGTCTCGGTATCGACTTCAACCACCGCGATGTGGGCACCGAAGGGGAACGTGGGCGTGCTGGCGAAGTCCTCGGCGGCGGACAGGCCACCGGTATCCGCCGCTTCCGTGGCGACCTCGGCCCAGCTGCGAGACACGGCCGGGGTACCGGACACATGAAACGCACCACGGTCGATGTCGAGAACCACGTCGTCGACGTTCGCTTCGAGGAGCGTGGCCGCCACCTCACGGGCTAGTGCGACAACGGACTTGGAGGCCTTTTGCACGGCGGCTCCGCCAAGCTGGAGTGACCGCGAGCCGAACGTGCCGACGCCCTTGGGGACTTCGTCGGTGTCGCCGTGAACGACGGTGATCTTGTCGAACGGAATGCCGAGTTCGTCGGCCGCGATCATTGACCACGAGGTGACATGACCCTGACCGTGGGGCGAGGTGCCGGTGTAGACCTTGGCCGATCCGTCGGGCAGGATCTCGACCTTGCCCCACTCCTCGCCCGGCGTTGGACCGGCGGTGACTTCGACGTACACGGCCACCCCGATCCCCATCTGCTTGGTGGAACCCGACGCTCGGCGAGCGACCTGGTCAGCCCGGAGTTGGGTGTAGTTGGCCGCCTCCATCGCCATGTCGAGGGACTTTTCGTAGTCACCAACGTCGTAGGTGGTGCCGACCGCCGTGGTGTAAGGGAAGGCATCGGCCGAGATCAGGTTCTTGCGCCGGAGCGCCACCGAATCCATGCCAATTTCGACGGCGTAGAGGTCCATCATCCGCTCCGCGGTGAGGGTTGCTTCCGGACGACCGGCGCCCCGGTAGGCCGCCACCGGAGTGGTGTTGGTCAGGACCGACGTGGCATTGCATTCGACCTTGGGAATGGCGTACACGGCCGACGCCATGGTGCGGGTCATGAACGGGAGAAACGCGCCGATCATGCCGTATGCGCCGGCGTCTTGGAGCACGTCGATCCGGTACGCCTGGATCTGGCCGTCGCGGGTGCCGCCCATGGTTGCGTAGTGAATTTGGGCGCGTCCGTGAGCCAGCCCGGTCATGTTTTCCGACCGAGTCTCGGTCCACCGAACGCCTCGCCCGATCGCGTTGGCCAGGTAGCCCAGCAGCAGCTCTTCGGCGTAGATACCGATCTTCGGCCCGAAACCCCCGCCCACATCGGGAGCGATGACTCGAACGGCGCCTTCGGGCAGGCCATAGATACCCTGCAGCGCATCGCGAGCGCCCTGGGGGGTCTGGGTCGAGCACCAATGGATCAGGCGATCGTTGCTCCACACGGCGGCCGACGAGCGACCTTCGAGCGGGGCGGCGGCGACGCGGTTGTGGACGACCCGCTGGCTAATCACCACCTCGCAGCCGTCGAACAGATTGGGGTCGGAACCGAACTGGAGCGCCATAGCGACATTGGAACCATTCGGCTCACAAATCAGGACCTCGCTGGCCGCCGACTTCTCGGGGTCGACAATGACCGGCAGCGGCTCGTAATCGACCACGACCAGCTCGCATGCGTCGGTCGCTTGGGCCGCTGTGTCGGCCACGATGACGACAATCGGTTCACCGACAAAGCGGACCTTGCCGGTGGCCAGGATCGGGCGCCCGAGGGTGGGCGGGAGCATGACGAAGCCCGGGGGCATGTCGCGGCCCGGGAGGTCGGCGAGGTCATCGTAGGTAAACACGCCGAGCACGCCAGGCGCCGTCTTGGCGTCGGTCGTGTCGACGGAGAGAAGCATGGCGTGGGCCACGGTGGACCGGACAAACACCGCGTGAGCCGCTCCGTTCAGCAGGGCGTCGCGGACGTCGGCGGTGTACGTACCGCCCACGGTCAGAAACTTCGGATCCTCTTTGCGGACGACGCGGGTGCCGACGATGCTCATGCAAGTTCTCCCTGGAAAGACGTTTGCCTTCGACCCTATCGGCCGGTGTGACGGAAGTGACAACAGACTGGCGTCGCCCGACCGCCTGTGACCGCGCTGAGGCCCGATGTTCCGCATTTGCGGCCCGAGCGCCGATGATGGAGGGGTGCCAATGATCCTCGCGGTGTCGGCCGGGCCGATCGCCCTCGCGCTCACCGCAGGCGTGATCGTGGCGTTCAATCCATGCGGGTTCGCCATGCTGCCCGCGTACATGAGCTACTTCGTCGGAAAGTCGGCGGCTGATGCCGAGCGCCCACTCCCCCAACGACTAACGCGCGCCGCGCTCGTGGCCGGCGTCGTGACCCTCGGATTCGTGACCGTCTACGGCACGATCGGCCTGCTTGCGACCACGTTGTTCTCGGGCATCAAGCAGGCCGTGCCGTTCATCTCCGTGGGTGTCGGGATCGTCCTTGCCATCCTCGGCTTCACGATGGTTCGGGGCTACGAACCGAAGCTCTCGTTCCTGAAAGTCGGCACGATCGATCAAGGCAAGGGGCTCCGGTCGCTCTACGTGTTCGGCCTGTCGTACGCCGTGGTGTCACTTTCCTGCGGGTTCGCCGGATTCTCGGGAGTCGTCGTCAGCACGCTGAACGACGGATCGATTTTCGGCGCCGCTGCTACCTATCTCACCTTCTCCCTCGGCATGGGTTTGGTACTGATGGTTCTCACCCTTGCAGCTGCTTTGGCTCAGCAAACGGTGGCGAGATCGATGAAGAAAGCACTTCCTTACATCAATCGGATCTCCGGTTTTTTCCTTATCATCGCCGGTCTCTACGTTGCCTTCTACGGGTACTACTCGTGGCGAACCCTTCGCTCAAGCGATACCATCGCCGCTGGCCCGGTGGCGTGGGTGGAGCGCTGGTCGGCCTCCATCAGCACGTGGCTCCAGTCCCTTTCGACCACGACGGTGGTTGGCGCGATTGTCGCAGTCGGTGCCGTGGTCGCCGGTTCTGTTGTCCTGAGCCGCCGCGGCGCCTCCGTTTCTGTTCCTTCACCGTCATCCAAGGAGTCCTGATGCACCTCTCACTACTACGACGAACCCTCGTTCTGGCCGCCGCTCTCTCTGTCGGGATCACCGGCATCGCGGGCGCTGCCACCAAGAGCACCAAGGCCACTCCGAAGGTCGCCAAGGCGGCCAAGGCGGCGGCGCCATCCACCTTCCCCTCGGTCAAGGTGATCGATCTCGCCACGT
>JAYSTV010000596.1:0-5173 GCA_043719425.1 Acidimicrobiia bacterium
GCGCGCTTGCCAACTTCGATCGAGCCGAGATCATTGAAACGGCCGAGAGCCTTCGCCCCGTTGATGGTGGCCATCCGGACGAGGTCCGTGGCTGACAACTCCGACGGATCGTCGTGCACGAGCCCCGCGATGAACCCGGCGAGACGCATGGCCATCCAGAGATCGAGGTCGTTGGCCGAAGCCGAGCCGTCGGTTCCGAGGGCCACGTTGACGCCGGCATCGAGCAACCGCCGAACCGGCGCCACCCCACTCGCCAGCTTGGCGTTGGACGCCGGATTGTGGACAACGTGGGCGCCTGCCAGGGCGACCCGATCGATGTCGGCGTCGGTCACGTGAACACCGTGAGCGAGCACGGTTCGCTCGTGGAGCAGGCCAACATCGGCCAGGACCTCGACCGGCGTACGGCCACCATAAAGCGATGCAACCTGCGTCATCTCGGCCCGCGTTTCCGCCGCGTGAACGTGTACGCGGGCACCGGTTTCGTCGGCCAGCACGGCGACCTCGCGCAACTCAGCCTCCGTGAGCAGATAGGTCGAATGCGGGCAGACCCATCGCTCATTGAGCGGTAGGGAGTGGAGCAACTCGCGAGCCCATTCCATCCGCCGAGTCCAGACCCGATCATCGGGGCCGGGGAACGAGATGAACACCGGGCCGGTGTGGGTCCGCAGGCCTCGCGCCGCGCTGGCGGCGAGAACGGCCTCGGGAAAGAAGTACATGTCGAGGGCCGACGTGATGCCGGCGCTCACGCACTCGGCGGCGGCCAACTCCGTGCCCACCCGGACCGTGTCGGCGTTGAGCACGGCACCTTCGATCGGCAGCACCGTCGCCAGGAACGCATCGAGATCACGACCATCGGCGACGCCACGAAAGAGCGTCATGGCGAGGTGGGCGTGTGCGTTGACAAGTCCGGGAAGCACGATGCCACCATCGGCATCGACGGTCTCGCCCTCTTGTGCACCCAACGCAATTGACGTCAGACCGGTGTCGACGGCGGTGATCACACCATCGACGATGCTGATCGTGGCCCGTTCGATCACGCGGTCGGTCGCGTCACAGCTCACCACCGTGGCATTCGTGATGACCGTCGCACTCACTGCGTTTCCCCAAGAACATGCTCTGTGTGCATACGATCAATGATCTGGCCAAGCATGACCCCGAGTTCTTGCGCCGACGCGTTACCGGCGGCGATCACGTCGTCGGCATCGAGCGGCACGGCGCTGAATCCGGCCGCGGGATTGGTGGCCATCGACAGACCGAGCACCCGCATTCCGACGTGGCGAGCGGCGATTGCCTCGAGCACCGTCGACATGCCGACGAGGTCCGCACCCATCGTATGAAAAGCACGGATTTCGGCTGGCGTTTCGAAGTGCGGTCCGGCCAGGCCAACGTAGACGCCCTCGGCGATCCCGGGCCGAACGCGGCTGACCAGCGCACGAAGATCACCTGAGTACAGGTCCGTGAGGTCGCAGAACCGCGAACCGTAGGGCGCCGGTGGATTGGACCCGGTCAGCGGCGAACGCCCACTGAAATTGAGGTGGTCGCTGATAAGGACCGGGTCGCCAATCGACCAGTCCATGTTCATGAACCCGGCGCCGTTGGTCAGGATCGCCACGCGGCAACCGGCCGCGGCGGCAACCCGAACGGCGTGGACCACGGCGGACGGTTCGTGTCCTTCGTAGAGATGCACACGACCAAGAAGGGCAAGAACGCGTACTCCGCCGCGATCGATGCTGCGCACGGTCGCCTTGTGGCCGAGCGCGGTGGTCGTGACGAACCCGGGAAGCTCCGACGACGAGAACGACGATGACGGCTTGCCGAGGGCATCGGCCGCATCACCCCATCCGCTCCCGAGCACCACGAGAACATCGTGCCGGTCAACTCCGGTGCGTTCAGCAAGAGCAGCTGCGGCCACTTCGGCCAGCGCGAACGGTTCCGGTGAGTTCACGGTGATGATGCTCGCACAATGACGAGCGCCAAGCCGGGCGCGGCTAGTGGCCGACGTAGTTCGGGCCGCGCTTCTCCAAGAACGCGGCCACGCCTTCGCGGCCATCGACCGAGAGTGACGCCGCGGCGATCGCCCGGGTTTCGAGTTCCATCTGGGTTTCGAGACTCTGATCGGCCGAGTCACGCATGAGCCGCTTCGCCGCACCGAGCGTGCGGGTTGGGCCCGACGCCAACTCGGCGCTTAGCGTCCGCACGTGTTCGGTCAGTTCGGCGTCGTCGACCACGCGGGTGATCAGGCCCCAGTCGAGTGCCTCGGCCGCAGTCAATACGCGATTCGTGAGGGTGAGTTCCTGGGCACGGCGCAGACCAACGATGCGCGGCAGGAACCAGGTCGACGAACCGTCGGGCGACAGACCGGACTTCGTGTACGCCATCGTCAGCTTGGCGCTCCTGGCGGCGACGGCAAGATCGCAGGCGAGCATGGCCGAGAACCCGGCTCCGGCAGCGACCCCGTTGATGGCGGCGATCACCGGCGCGTCCATCCGTGAGAGGCGAGAGATGGCGGCATGAAAGTACGTCGTCATCTCCTTGATGAGCGCACCGCGCTGATCACCGGCGGCGTCGAACGTGCTCAGATCTCCGCCGGCAAAGAATGCCTTCCCGGCACCGGTCAGAACGACGCAACGCACGCCCGCATCCTCATCGGCGGCGATCGTTGCATGCATCAATTCCCGGGCCATGTCGAGGTTCAGGGCGTTGAACTGCGCCGGCCGATTCAGGGTGATGGTCGCCACGTGCGTCGAAGCATCCACGTCATAGATCAAGGTCCCAAAGCTCATCCCCCATCCCTACCAGATCCGGCCGCGAGAGAGGTTGCCGGAAGATATGAGGGCTATCCACCTCGTAGCGGCGAACGGAGGTGACCATCAGCGCGGCCGGGCACAATGGTGTCGTCATGATTGCGATCGTTCCCCCGCTGCCCCGCACGATCGATTGGCACGGCGACCACGCGGTGATCATCGACCAAACGCGGCTTCCGGGTGAGCTAGTGATGGTGCGAATCGATACCGTCGACGCGATGATCGACGCCATCAAGCGGCTGGTCGTTCGGGGTGCCCCGGCCATTGGCGTCGCCGGCGCACTCGGTGTCGCCATTGCCAGCATCCAGGCCGACGCCAACGGCCGCGACCGCCGAGCTGTGCATGCCGACGCCGACCGCCTCGCCGTGGCTCGACCCACCGCGGTCAATCTCACCTGGGGAGTCAATCGTATGCGGTCGCTCATCGACCACGGCACCTCGGCCCTCGCCGCCGAGGCCCGGGTGATCGTCGACGAAGACATCGCCACGCAACGCGCCCTCGGGCATCGCGGCGCCGACCTCGTGGCCGAACTCACGCGCTCGGAGAAGGTACGCGTACATACCCATTGCAATGCGGGCGGGTTGGCCTGCGTGGAATGGGGGACCGCCCTCGGCATCGTCCGCGCCCTCCACGAGACGGGTCGGCTCCATTCCGTGATGGCCGACGAGACGCGACCGCTACTGCAGGGCGCTCGTCTTACCGCCTACGAACTCGCCGCCATGGGCATCGACTACCGGATCACGCTCGACGGCGCTGGACCTTCGGCCATTCGACTCGGTCTCGTCGACTGCGTGGTGATCGGGGCCGACCGCATCGCCGCCAACGGCGACGTTTGTAACAAGGTCGGCTCGTATCCCCTGGCGTTGGCAGCGCATCGGGCCGGCATCCCGTTCATCGTCGCCGCTCCCGAGTCCTCCGTTGACGCCACCACGCCCGATGGTGGGACCATCCACATCGAGGAACGATCGCCGAACGAAGTCATCTACTACGCGGGTATACGAACGGCGCCAGAAGGAGCCGGCGTGTGGAATCCCGCGTTCGACGTGACCCCCGCCGATCTGGTGACCGCCATCGTGACGGAGCATCGGGTCATTCGCCCCGCCCTCGGCGAACGGGTGGCGCCGTGATCACGCCCGTCGCGTCGCTCCTGGACTTGACCGGGCGGACCGTGGTGGTCACCGGAGCGAGCCGCGGGATCGGGGCCGCTATCGCCTCCCGGTTTGCCGAAGCCGGAGCCACTGTGATCAGTCACGGCTACTCGACTATGCCCAGTGCCGCGGGGCCGGACGGTCTTGGCCTGCAGTCTGACCTCACCCTCGACGACGCGGCCGAGGAACTGGCCGATGCAGCCGTCGCTCATACCGGCCGCATCGACGCCTGGATCAACAACGCCGCCCTCCAACCGATCGGCGCGTTCGTCGACCTCAGCGCGGCCGATGAGCGCCGGGTAGTCGACGCCAACCTGGGCTTTGTGATGCGAGGGACGCGCGCCGCGGCAAAGCGAGCAAACACCGAGGGGCTGGCGATCGTGAACATTGCCTCGATCGAAGGCATCTCGCCGGCCGTCGGTCATTCGCACTACAGCGCGGCCAAGGCCGCGGTCATCCAACACACGCGAGCCGCGGCTCTCGAACTCGGGCGCGCTGGCGTTCGCGTGAACGCAGTCGCGCCGGGCCTCATCGATCGTCCGGGTCTGATCAACGATTGGCCCGACGGTGTCCGTCGATGGGAGAACAGCGTGCCCCTTGGTCGCCTCGGCGTCGCCACCGACGTCGCCGACGCCTGCCTCTTTCTCTGTTCCGCGGCGGCTCGATGGATCAGCGGCACGACCATCGTGGTCGACGGCGGCATGCTCACCCGCTCCCCCTGGTGAGGGTCGACGCTCCCGGGCAAGGCAAGACACATGGGAGCATTGAGCCAATATGACGCCGTTTCGTAAAATCACCCTCACCCTCACCCTCGTCCTCGCCACGGTTGCGTTTGTCGGTACTAGCCAGGCGAAGGCCAAGAACCTCGGCAAGGTGGTCGGTCCGAACGGCATCGCCTGGGCGGTGGCGCTCGACTGCGGCACGACGGAGCCGTTCTGGGATATCACCATCAGCACCGATGGCGTGTACCTGCGCGAGCTCGACGGTCCGTGGGTGAAGTTGGCGGCCCAACCGAGCACCCCGAAGACCGCTCTTCGAACCTGGAAGGTGTTTCATCCCGACGGTCGGATCGGTCAGTTCACCCTGCTCCCCGGACCGGGCTCCGACGGCGCCAGTGATCGTACGTACGCATATCGTCTCCAAGTCTCCCTCTCGGGCTCGACACCCATCGAAGGGGCTTGCGACCGCTTTCCTGACGGCGCCCGTCCGGCGAGAGTGGTG
>JAYSTV010000597.1:0-2139 GCA_043719425.1 Acidimicrobiia bacterium
CCGGCGCGACGGGCTTCGACGGCGAGACGACGAACCTGTTCGACCACGTCGTAGACAGCGGGCCCGGCCTGCTCACGAATCACATCGCCGACGAGGCGCCCGAGCAGGCGGATGTCGTCGTCGAGCTGGGCGTCCTTTCCGAACGAGGCGCTCAGGAGTGTCTCGGCATTCGGCACCCGACCATTCTGGCGTTCGCCGGGAGCGATCGGGGCGCGCTCGGGACGATGGACTACCGGGGGAGCGCGGGCCCGGCCATCACGTTGACGGCGACCGGGAGCGAAAGCATCGTCTGGTTCGCGGCGGCGAAGCGGGCCTCGACTTCCCCCTGGCGAATGCCGGCGGCGGGGCACATCGCCGTGGCCTCGAACGAACCGTTGAGCGAGGTTTCTGCCCGGTACACGCCGAGCACGTCGGTGGTGCCGGCACGGGTCAGGAAGACGATCACCACGCCTGGGGTGGCGGGGGAGGCGACCGATCCGCGTACCGTCCCAGCCAACAGAAACGGTGTTTGCCGGGTCGACCACGGCGTTTCGGAGCCGCCCGGCAGCGGCGGACACGGGGTCGTGCTCGGACTCGGGCTCGGGCTCGGGCTCAGGCTCAGGCCTTCCGGCAGTGACGCCGGGTTGGTCGTGGACGGCGCGTCGGCGGGGGTTGCGGGGCCGAGCGTCGTGGTTGGGGTGGCTGTGGTGCTTGGCGTGCTTGGGGTGCTTGGCGTGGCTGGGGTGCTTGGCGTGGTTGGCCGGAGCGCGAGCGCGCTCGGGATGACCGCTGGCCCCGCACGCGGTCCAAGTCGGGGCTGCGAGGTGACGACTGGACCTGCCGGCGATGGGTTCGCTGGAGCTGCGGTCGGCGCGGTTCGTGGCCCGACGGGGTTCGGCGGGTCGGTTGTCTCGGTCGTTTCGGGGGTCGCCGGCTCTGTGTCGGGTACGACGGACGCCTCGGGCACGGTTTCGGGGGCAGCCGTGATGATCGGCGCGGCGGGCGGGACGATGTAGGGCGTCGGCGGGCCGGTGGGCGTCGGCACGCCCGCCGAGCCACCGGTTGCGGTTCCGCCGGTGCCCTGCAGCGTCTTGGCGACGGCCGGTTGCCAAGCCAAAGCCAACGCGGCGATGCACAGCGACCCGGCGAGTGTGCCGACGGTGACGCGGCGGCGCGCGCGGGTCTGAACCATGCGAGGGTCATCGGCACCCCGGCCGTCGAGGTTGACGGGCTTTCGCCGTGGCCGCTACCGCCCGCCCGCCACGTCGATGATCGAACCGCATAGGTACGACGCCCCGTCGGAGCAGAGGAAAACGATCGTGGCGGCGATCTCCTCGGCCGTGCCCGGGCGTTGCAACGGCACGAGATGGGAGAGACGTTGGGCCCGCCCGGGCTGCCCGCCGCTGGCGTGAATCTCGGTGTCGATGATCCCGGGACGGACGCCATTCACCAGAATTCCTTCCTCGGCAACTTCCTTCGCGAGGCCGACGGTGAACGTGTCGATCGCGCCCTTCGACGCCGCGTAATCCACGTACTCGCCGGGACTCCCGAGGCGTGCGGCGGCCGACGACACGTTGATGATCCGTCCGCCACTGCCACCGTGTCGAGTGGACATGCGCTTCACGGCCTCGCGTGCACACAGCATCGGGCCGATGGTGTTCACCTCGAAGAGGTTCCGCATGCGTTCCGCCGTGTACTCGTCGACGCGAGCCTTCGGCGCAACGATGCCCGCGTTGTTGATAAGTGCGCGTAGTGGTCCGAGTTCGTCGGTCTTTGCGAAGAGCGCCACGATGTCGGCCTCGCTCGTCATGTCGGCTCTCGCAGTGACGCACGACGCGCCGAGCTCTTCGCACGCTCGCGTTGTTTCCATGGCGGCGGCGTCGTCGGACTGATAGGCGACCACGAGGTCCCACCCTTCGCGGGCCAGGGCAACGGAGGTGGCCCTACCAATCCCGCGAGTCCCTCCGGTCACAATCGCCAGGGGACGCGCTCTGCTCACTTCTTCAGTCTGCCCGCTCACCTGCTCAGGAGATTTCAGCGTCGGGCGCTGAGGAGTCGTTGCAGGTTGGGTGGTCGGCTGAGGTGCTGCACGCCTTCGGGGCTGGTGAAGGTGATGGTGTCGTTGGCGTTGCCGGTGGCGGTCCAGCCGCCTTTGTGGAC
>JAYSTV010000598.1:0-2136 GCA_043719425.1 Acidimicrobiia bacterium
GTGGCTGATCTGGATGCGACGATTTTGATCGCTGAGGATGATGCCGGGATTGCGAGTGCTCTCCTCCGAGCGTTCGCCTCGCAGGGGTATCGATGCGAGCACGTGAAGAGCGGTGCCGACGTCCGTCGTGCGGTTCGTGCTGCCGTGCCCGATCTCGTCGTGTTGGACCTCGGCCTTCCCGACGAGGATGGTCTCGACGTTTGTCGTGATCTCACAAATTCCTACGCAGGCATACGAATTCTCTGTCTCACGGCGCGGACGGAAGAAATCGATGTCGTTCTCGGTCTTGACGCTGGTGCGGTTGATTACGTGACGAAGCCCTTTCGACTGGCCGAACTTCTGGCCCGGGTGCGAGCGCAACTTCGCCTCGCAACCCCGGTCGGAGCGGGCAACGATCGCCTCGTCATCGGACCCCTCGTCCTTGATGCCGACGCCCGTCGGCTGTGGCTCAACGGTTGTGAACTTTCGCTGCGAGCGAAGGAATTCGATCTGCTCATGGACTTGGCCGACCACCGAGGGAAGGTGGTGACCCGAGAAGACCTTATGTCACGCGTTTGGGACGAGCACTGGTTTGGATCGACCAAGACTCTCGATGTCCACATCGCGAGTTTGCGGAAGAAGTTGGGTGACGATGGCGATGAGTCCGGGGGGTTGATTGCGACGGTCCGCGGTGTCGGCTACCGGCTCGATGATCCCGGTCGGCGCTAACCATCATGCGTCGGCGAATGCTCGCCGCACTGGTCGGGATCGCTGCCCTATGCGTACTTACGTTTGCTGTGCCCCTGGCCATTTCCGACAGGGTGCGGGTTCGGGACCAAATCGAAGTTGAGCTTCGGAGAGACGCCAACCGTGTTGCCCAATTACGATCCGGTGACTTGCTGGGGAGAACGATCGACCCTGTCGATACGTCCCGTTCCGGAACCCTGCGTCGGGCGGCGATCTACGACCCGCTCGGACGGCGAAGCTCTGGCGAAGGTCCACTCACCGCTGATCGCGTCGTGATGGCGGCGCTACATGGAGCGAGCACGTGTGGAACCGTTTCGACGTTTTTGGTCTGCGCCGAGCCCGTCCTCGATCAGTCTGATGTCGTCGGCGCGGCGCGAACAGAAGAGCCGCTGGCAACGATCAATGACCGCATTCGGACCGCACTCCTGCGGCTGCTCATCAGTGGCGCCGCAGTCTTGGGTGTCGCAATCGTTGCCGCCCTCGCCGCCACTCGTGTCCTCTTACGGCCGATCGCCAACTTGCACCAAGCAGCGGTTCGTTTGGGCGCAGGTGACTTTGCCCTGTCGATCCCGCTATCGCATATCGCCGAGATTGACCAAACCTCCGACGCTGTGGTCGGCGCCGCCGCCCGACTGCGATCAATGATGGATCGCGAGCGGGCCATCTCCGCCGATGTCTCGCATCAGCTGCGCACTCCCATCACGAGTCTGAAGACGACCTTGGAGGCTGAATTGCTCGCCCCACGGGCGGACCGTCAACTTGTTTTGACCGATGCGTTGCGCGATGTGGACCGGCTCGAGTCGACCGTCAGCGACCTTCTGGCCCTAGCCCGCGACTCCCCGACGGATCGCGAAATCCTCTCGGTTGACACGTTGCTCGCCGAGATTCGTTTGGCTTGGAATCCAATCGTTGCCAAGGTATATCGAACGCTTCTGGTGTCAAAGGTTGGGCCGCTTCCACCGGTCTTTGCATCCCGGTCGGCCGTCGAACAGGTTCTCCAGGTGCTCATATCGAATGCCGTTGAGCATGGTGGCGGAACCGTTCGGGTCAGCGCAACATCCACCGGGCGCGGCGGTCTCGCGTTTCGGGTGAGCGACGATGGGTCCGGGATCGCCGAAGGGTCTCACGATCTTTTCGAACGTCGTCGACCGTCGATGTCGGGACACGGGATCGGCCTGGCGCTGGCCATGCGACTGGCTCAGAACGAAGGCGGGCACCTGTCACTTGAGGCGTTCGGTCCGAGTCCAACGTTCCGGCTGGCGTTCTCTCCCGAAGGGCCACCGGCGAGCGGGGCGCGGGCCGATCGACGAACCCAATGAAGCTTCGTCGGCCCGGCCGTTCCGCATTTGCGTGGGGCGCAGCGTTGATCGTGCTGGCCCTGCTTGGGTGGTCGGTTCGTTCCGACGTACG
>JAYSTV010000599.1:0-2133 GCA_043719425.1 Acidimicrobiia bacterium
CCGATCATCTCGACGCCGTACTTGGTAAGCACGCCGCGCTTGTCGAGCTCCATCGCCAAGTTCAAGGCCGTCTGTCCGCCCAGGGTCGGCAGGAGCGCATCAGGCTTCTCGCGCACGATGATCGCTTCGATCACGTCGGGATCGAGGGGCTCGATATACGTGGCGTGCGCGAAGTCGGGGTCCGTCATGATCGTGGCCGGGTTGGAGTTGGCGAGGATGACCCGGTAGCCCTCCTCCTTCAACACGCGACACGCCTGCGTGCCGGAGTAGTCGAATTCGCAGGCTTGACCGATGACGATCGGTCCCGAGCCGATGACGAGGATCGAATGGATGTCGGTCCGTTTGGGCATCAGGCGACGGCTTTCGTGATCGGCCCAGAGGGCTGGCCATGAACTCGGGCGAGGAGGTCGGCGAACTCGTCGAACAACGATGCGCTCTCGTGCGGCCCGGGCCCGGCCTCGGGGTGATGCTGCACGCTAAACATCGGGACGTCGCGATACGCCAGGCCTTCGAGGGTGCCGTCGTTGAGGTTGAGATGGGTGATGTCGGCGGCCACGTCGAGGGTCGTGTGGTCCACACAGAAGTTGTGATTCTGGCTGGTGATCATCACTCGATTTGTCCGCAGATCCTTGACCGGATGGTTGCCACCGTGATGACCGAAGGGCAGCTTGAACGTCGACGCTCCCGCCGCCGAAGCAAGCAACTGCTGGCCCAAACAGATCCCGAAGATCGGCATGCGCTTATCCATAAGCGCGCGTATCTCTGCCACCTGCGGCGCACATACCGCCGGGTCACCCGGACCGTTCGAGAGAAACACGCCGTGCGGGTCCAGCGCGAGCACATCATCAGCGCGCATACTTGCCGGGACAACGGTCACAGTGGCAATCCGAGCCAGGTGTCGCAGGATCGTCCGCTTGATCCCGAAGTCATAGGCGACAACCCGCCACGGACCGTCGCCCACACTGTAGGGCTGGTCGGTCGAAACCTCGCTGAGGAAGTCCACTCCGTGGGTGCCCTTTTCCTGCTTGGCCGCCGCCAGCAGGGTGGCGTGATCGGCTGTGCCGAGCGCCCCGGGCTGAGCCCCGGCATCGCGAAGATGACGGGTGAGCCGACGAGTATCGATCCCGGCAATGCCCGACGTGGTGAATCGGGTCAGGAACTCGTTGAGGCCTTCGGTGGCGTGGTGGTTGCTGTGGCGACGGGCGAGTTCGCGCACGATCACGCCACGACAGAACGGGCGACTCGATTCATCGTCGGTCGGGTTCACGCCGTAGTTCCCGATATGGGTGGCCGTGAACGTGATGATCTGCCCGGCATACGACGGGTCGGTGATCACTTCCTGGTATCCAGAGAGCACCGTGTTGAACACCACTTCGCCGGTGGCCACGCCGTTCGTTGGCTGGAACCCGATCGCCTCACCCTCAAACGTTTCGCCATCGGCAAGGACCAAAAGAGCAGGCTGGGGGGTCATCGGCACGCCACCAGTCTCGCCGAGAGCAGCGGACCGCCCAAACGAGTTCCGGACAGAAAAAGAGCGCCGCCCCGAGGCGACGCGCACAACTTGAGCTTCATGGTGAACCCTTTCGCCGTAGTCGCCTCACAGGACGCCCTTCACGGCGAGGTGCCAATGTAGTCGCGCCAGCTCCCGCTTGGTCGGGGGATTGATCGGGCGATTGGGCGGGGATTGGGCTGGAGCTCACGCGAACGGCGCGTAGCGTCGGTTGGCGTGATGGTCGGTGGAGGGCGCAGGGGCGATCGCCGGCGAGCACTGGCGGCGATCGCGGTAGCCGCCATGGCCCTGGTGGTCGCTCTCGTGGTGAGCACCCCTGCTTCGGCTCATGCTCAGCTCGTCTCGACCACGCCCGAAGCGTCGGCGGAACTTGCGGCTTCGCCTCCGGAGGTCGTGATTACCTTCGCCGAAGGAGTTCGGGCAGTTCCGGGAGGACTTCGAGTTCTCGGTCAGGATGGCCGACGAGTCGATGACGCCCGCCCGAGATCAACGGGCTCCACCGTCCGTCTTGCCCTCCCCCGCCTGGCCAACGGGGCCTACGTCGTTTCGTGGCGCGTCGTGTCGGCCGACGGACATCCGGTTCGCGGTGCGTTTACGTTCCGCGTCGGCCGCACCGGAGATCA
>JAYSTV010000600.1:0-12345 GCA_043719425.1 Acidimicrobiia bacterium
TCGGTGCGGCGGTCGGGGCGACAGTGGTGACCGCCGCCTTCTTCTTGGTGGTCTTCTTTTTGGTGGCGGCGGTGGTCGAGCCGACCGTTCCCGTGATCATCGTGATGACGACCAGGCCAGTGACAAGCAGACGAGTGCGGTTCCGCATGGAGCGCGCCTCCAGTGAGGTGAGTGGGATGGTGGAAGGAAACTGGGCCGTTCCGACTAGCGGAACGGCGTTTTGCTGGATGGAACAGTAGCGAACGGCGAGTGGCTTCGACAAGGCACTGTGTGAACGGCTTGTGACATGTACGACGCCTCAGAGCGCCGTGCAGCGAGTGAGTCAGTCGACTAGGTCGAAGAGGAGCGAGAGGGGACGCGTTGATGAACGCAGGTTGATGACGGCCTGCCGGAGAGCATCGAGCTGGGCTGGCGGGAGCGACCGGCTGGCATTCAGCGTGAACTTGAGGGCCAGCTCATCGGCGGACAGGGGATTCTCCGGACCGCCCCGGTTCACCGAGACGCGGTGCTCCATCCGGTTGCCGGCCCGGGTGGTGACCCGCAACACGGCGGGAAACTGATGAGGGAAGATTTCCGTGCACTCGTCGTCGACGACACACTCCACGGCCGCGGCCAGCCGTAGGCGCTCGGGATCGACGGCGTGGGCGTCGGTGAAGTCGTCGAGGTACACGCCGAGGCCGCCGCCACCCAGCAGCGCGGTCGCCACGGTGAAGGGGCCGGAGAACTTGCTGTGGTAGCCACTCTTCGGGTGGATCTTCTCATGGCGCGGTTCCGCGATCGAACGCAGTACGGGAGCCGGAAGACCGAGCTGCATCGAGGCAATGTCGGCGGTGTCGAGCTGATGCTCGGTGCGCAACGCAATCGCGGCATCGATGCCGGCGTGGGTGAAATGGTTCGAGGGGTAAGGCTTATAGAACGTGCGCAGCAACTCCCAGCGGTGGCCGAGGCCTCCGACGATTGCTTCGGGGTCATGCCACGATCGCGAGAGCGCTTCGTAGAACCCGAAGCGCCCTTCGAGCACCGTCGGTGGTCCGGTGATGCCGGCCTCAGCCATCTGCGCGCTTATGACTGCGGCGTGGGCCGCCCAACCGCAGTGCACGCGCTTGATGGTGCCGCCGGTCCGGTTCGCTTCGATCAGGCCGGCGCCCATCGAACACGCAATGGCCATGGCGTGGGCGATACCGTCGGCATCCAGTCCAAGGAGTGTGGCGACTGCGGCGGCGCCGCCGATCGTGCCGCAGATACTCGTGGCGTGAAGGCCATGTTCGAAGAAGATCGAGTTTCGTATCGACGGGTCGTAAGAGCCCATACCGAGACGATTGCAAATCTCATCGCCTACCGCGACGGCGACAAGCGTGGCTCGACCTGAGTTGCCGGCCGCTTCGGCGGAGGCCAGGACGGCCGGGACCACCGACGCACTCGGGTGAAGGACCGACGGCAGGTGCGTGTCATCGAAGTCGAGCGAGTGGGCGAGAGTTCCATTGAGGAGGGCTGCGCTGGCGGCGGGAAGTCGGTGGTCGATCCCGATGGCGGAAGCCTCGGGGCCGCCACCCCATCGAGTAACAAGCGTACGTATTGCTTTCCAGGGCTCGACTCCGTCGCCTTCGCTGGTGCCGAAGGCGGCGTAGGCGTTGCCGAGCGCGTCGAGCACCCGGCCCCCGACATCGTCGAGCACTTCATCAGGAACACCAACGTCACGGGCCTCGCTCGCGAACGTGGCGAGCTGTTGGACGAGGGTGCGGTCGGCCACGTGTGCTCAGCCCATCACAATGGCGAGCGGACGCACCGGCGAACCGGTGGCGCCGATCAACTTGAGCGGGGTCAGCACGAACAGGAACTCGGAAATACCGCTGGTCGCCAGCTCGTGCAATCGCATCGACTCGATGATGTTGATGCCGTGTTCGACGAGCAGGATGCGGTGCACGGGAAGGGTGCGGTGACCCTGGCCCGGCTCGATCTGTTCGAAGGCGATCGTCTCGGCCCCGGCCATGGCCACCTGACGTTCGGCGATCCACCGACCCGCGGATTCGTCGGGCCCCGGCGCCCCGGCGGCCTGGCCTTCATAGGCGTGCTTATCATTCCATAGAGTGGACCAACCGGTCCCGATGAGCACTGCGTCGCCGGCACCAACGCTCACGTTGGCTGCCGCGCAGGCCGCATCGAGGTCAGTTGCCGTAACTGCTTCGCCCGGCGAAAGTACGTCGACGCCGCGTACCCGAGCGATGTCGAGGAAGACGCCGCGACCGACGAACGGAGGAATCTGGTCGACGCTGTGCTTGCTGAAACCCCTGTTGCTGGTGACCTCGGTGGCCGGAACCGCGTCGTAGAGCAAGCCGTCTTGGCTCACATGGCAGAGTGCGTCGATATGGGTCCCCACATGACAACCCGTGACGATCATCTCGTTGGCCGCCGAACCACCGTCGGCTCGGGTGATGTCGCCATGACGACGAACGAGCGACATCTGAAACGCCGGGTGATTCGGCGACTGCGGCATCCCGGTCTCGAACGGCTGGGCCAGGTCGATCATGTTCGCCCCGCGGAGCTGGGTCCACAGATCACCGAGATTGGCGGGTGTTGAGGCGTTCATGGCGGCTACACCACTCCCTTTCTGTGCAGGTCGTCGAGTTGTTCCGTCGACAGTCCGAGTTGGTCGATGAAGACAGCGGTGTTGTCGGCCCCGATCCGCCGTCCGGTCCATTTGATCCGACCCGGAGTCTCCGAAAGACGAAAGAGCACGTTCTGCATGCGCACGTCGCCGAGAACCGGATCGTGCACGGTGGTCAGCGTGTCGAGAGCGGCGAATTGCGGATCGGCAAACACGTCGGCCACGTCGTAGACCGGGGCGATGGCCGCCTCGGCGTGTTCGAAGGCGGCAATCACGTCGGTCTGCGAACGCGCGGCAATCCACGACGACACCATCTCGTCGAGGAGGTCGGACCGCTTGGCTCGCTCGGCGCCGGACGCGAACCATGGTTCAGCAATCACCTCGGGGTGACCGACCAGCTTCATGACGCGCTCGGCGATGGTGTTCGCGCTCGTGGAGACGGCGACCCACTTCCCATCGACGGTGCGATAGGTGTTGCGTGGAGCGTTGTTGACGGAGCGATTACCAGTACGCGGCTGCACGATCCCGAGCTGGTCGTAGATGATCGGCTGGGCCCCCAAGACGGTGAGGATTGGTTCGATGATGGCGAGGTCGATGACCTGACCTTTGCCGATGCCTCCACGAGCCCGGTCGCGATCACGGGCGAACAGGCACATCAGTACAGCGTTCGTCAACGTAAGCGCGCTTATCCCATCGGCCAGTCCGAACGGCGGGAGCGTCGGCGGGCCGTCGGGTTCGCCGGTGATCGACGCGAAGCCACTCATGGCTTCGGCGAGCGTGCCGAAACCAGCTCGATGCGACATCGGACCGAACTGACCGAAGCCGGTGACGCGGGCGATGACCAAGCCTGGATTGATGGCGTGCATGACATCCGGACCAAGGCCCCACTTCTCCAGCGTGCCTGGCCGGAAATTCTCCACGACCACGTCGGCGTCGGCCACGAGCTGCTTGAACAGCTCGGCGCCGTCGGGCGAGCCGAGATACAACGATATGCACGCTTTGTTTCTTGCCAGCTGCGCCCACCACAGGGCGACGCCATCCTTTGACGGACCGTGCGTGCGGGCCGGATCGCCGCGTGGATGCTCGATTTTGAGCACGTTGGCCCCGAAGTCGCCGAGGATCGTGGCCATGAGTGGGCCGGCGAACAGGGTGGCCAGGTCCAAGACCTTGATGCCGACGAGCGCTTCGGGACCGAGGTCAGGCAGCACTGGAGGCCACCTTCGGTGCCGACCAGTCGGCCGTGATGATGCGGGTGATCTGCTCGGCGCCATCGTCGGCGCTCACGCCGCTCGGTGGCGCAAACACGATCGTGTCGACGAGCCCGTCGTAGCGACGAAGTTGTTCGCGACACTGGTCAACGGTTCCGGCCACGCCCATCTGGCGCACGAGTCCCATGGGTAACGCGGCCACGGCTTCGTCGAAGCGACCGTGCTGGGCGAGAGCGATCGATAGTGCGACGTCGTAGCCCGCGGTGGCGGCCACGTGGGCGAGATAGGGCACGCCGAGATACATTCGCAGACTCTCACGGAGCCGTTCCCAGGCGCGGGTTTCGTCGTCGTCGATGCTGCACCGCAACAGGACGAACCGCTCGAAGGAACGGGTGGGGTCAACGGCGTCGACGCGACCGCCTTGGAGCGCGGGAAGCAGTTCACCCCGAATACCGTCGGCGGTGGCGATCACGTTGAAGAACACGCCATCGGCCACTCGGCCGGCGAGGCGAGCCATGCCCGGGCGGGTGGCGGCCAGCACGATTGGAATCGATGCCCGGCCGACCGCGGCGGCGCGTCGGTAGCCGTGGATCGTGAACCGCTCGCCGTCGAAGTCGACCGGCGAGCCCGGGGCCGAGGCCAACGTGCGGCGTACGACGCTGACGTATTCCTCCATGCGCTGAAGTGGTCGCTGGGGGTCGATCCCGTAGTGGTCGCGGTTCCAGTGATCGGGCATTGTGCCCAGTCCGAGGGTAAAGCGGCCGTTGCTGATGTCATCGACCGTGGCGGCCCCGGTGGCAGTAAGGACCGGCGGTCTGACCCACGTGGTGATGCCGGTCATGATGCGAATCGTCGACGTGGTCGCAGCCATGGCGGTCGCCGCGGCGAACGAATCGTGGGCGGCTTCGCCGACGGACACGGTGGACAGGCCATGTGCTTCGGCGAGGGCGGCGAGGCCCATCGTCCGGGGGATTGGGAGGCGCGCCAGCGACAAACTGATTCCGTACTGCAACGGTTTCTCGCCTCCTCTTTCGACCTGGATGTTTGCGTCGAGCGTAACGGTTTCCACTCGAGGCGTTTCGCTCAGCGTGACGCCAGTCCACCCAGTGGAACACAATCGGCCCAGTGTGCGACAGTTGAGCGATGAGTGATGCTGCGCTGATGACCCGGCGGGTGCTGGTGCGATCGACGGGCGAGCAGCCCGACATCACCGTGGAAGAGGCTCCACTCGACGCTTCGCGGTTCGCTGACAATGCCCAACTGATGGAGATCGCGCTGTTCGCCGCCGATATCGTGCCGCTCGATCGACAGATCGCCGCCGGAAAATTTCCCCCGGCCGGTCCGTCGCCGTACCAACCGGGCGTGTCGGCCGTCGGACGTTTGCCCGACGGTTCGTTCGTGTCCGTGCAGGGTGGCCATCACGGCATGGGCTTCGGTCGACCGGGCTGTTTCGCCGACCGCTTTTTCGCCCCCGCAAACGCCTGTCTGCCCCTCCCGGCGGGGCTCGATCCTCTCGTGGCCGCAGCCGGGGCCGAGACCTCCACCACCGCCCATCTGCTCCTTCACGATCACGCCGCCTTGCAGCCTGGCGAGCGCGTCCTCGTCCTGGGGGCAAACGGGGGAGTGGGAGGTGCATGCGTCGAGATGGCGCACGCCTTGGGGGCCGAGGTGATGGCCGCCTCGCGCCGACCGGACGAGCTCGATCTACCGGCCGGCGTGCGCGCCGTGGGCTACGACGCGATGGCTGGCCTCGGAGTCAACGTCATCATCGATCCCGTTGGCGGCGATCTGTTCACGGCGGCCGTTCTCGCCGGCGCCCATCGATGCCGCCACGTGTTCCTCGGCTACCCAGCTGGTGCCGTGATTTCCTTCGTTCTGCCGCTGCTGATGATCGCCGAACACCGAATTTTCGGAGTCAACGAGCATGCGATTGCCGAGCCTGTGTTTCTCGACGCCGCCCGCTCTGCGCTCGATGCGCTCGCGAGCGGGATCGTGCGCCCGCGCATTGCGTCGACGTTCTCGTTGGCCGATGCGGCCAAAGCCTTTGCCTCGCCGTCGACGTCCGGTCGGACCCTCCTCGTTCCGTGAAGGGCTGAAGTTATGCGCGCCTACGATGCCCTCAAGGCGATTCACATTCTGCTCGTGATCATCTGGCTGGGGACCGACATCGGCACGTTTGCGTCGTTCAATCGTCTCTTGGATACGAAGTTGTCCGTGCCCACGCGACTGTCGATGAGCCGACTCTCCGATCTTCTCGATCAAGGTCCGCGTTCGGCGTTGGTGCTGTTGCTCATGCTCGGTCTGTCGCTCTCGCATATGGGCGATTGGGGTTTTGGGGGTGACGCGGGCGCCGTCCTTGCGTGGCTGGCGGCGGCGATCGGGGTGGTGTGGTTCGCCGGTGTCTGGATGCAGTTCTGGGTGGCCCATGCCCCGCCCGGCGCCATTCGACCTCCTTGGGCCTCGGGGTTTGTCGCCAGGTTCAAGGTCGTGGACCTGTGGTGGCGAGTGGGCGTCGCCGGAGCACTCGTTCTTGCTGGCCTCACGTCGCTCGCCGCCTCGGGTAACGACGGAATCATCGGGGCCGATTGGTTGGCGTGGAAGGTGCTGTTGTTTGCCTTGATCGTGGTCGATGGAGTGGTTATCCGTCTCCTGCTGCCCAAACTCGGCGCCGCAATCGTGGGTATTGCCGGGAGTGGCTCAACGCCGGAACGCGAGCAGGAGTTGGCTCGACGCGCGGTGCCGTTGAAGGCCTGCGTGATGGTGATCTGGGTGTTGCTGATCATGATGAGCGCTATCGCCGTGATGAAGCCGGGATCATGAGCCAGTCGATCACCGCCTACAACGTGATCAAGGTGCTGCACATCCTGTCGATGGCTACGTGGTTGGGCGTCGATCTCGGAGTGTTCACGTGCGCCTGGCTCTCGCGCAACCGCACGCTCTCGGCCGAAGCGCGTGGCCAGTTCCTGAAACTTCTCGGACTGCTCGACCTGGGGCCGCGGGTGTCGATGATCGCCACGTTGCCCCTCGGGCTGACGATGGCGCATCTTGGATGGGGTTTTGCTCCAGGCCTCGGCGCGGTCGTTGGTTGGCTCATTGCCGTGGTGTGCGCCAGTTGGGCCGTGCTCGTGGTCCGTCAGCATCACGGACTTGGACGGTTTGCTAAACCCTATGCGCGCGTAGATACAGCGGTGCGAGGGGCGTTGGTCGTTGCGCTTGGTGGTTCGGCTCTTGCCAGTTTCGCCGGCGGGCCTGACAGCGGACCGTTCGGTCCATTGTGGCTGCGATGGAAGGTTCTGCTGTTTGCGTTCACCATCGCGTGCGGACTGTGGATTCGTTGGCGGATGCGCGACGCCGGTCCGGTGTTCGGGGCCACGTTGTCGCCAGAGGCTCCGGCGTCGGCCTTCGCCGCCCTCGATCGCATGATCCGCTCGCTGTATCCGCCCGTATTCGCGATCTGGGGCGTCCTCGTCGTCTCCGTGTTCCTGGCGGTGGCCAAGCCGTTCTAAATCGGTCCTACCCGGTGAAGGAGGCTGCTCTGGTGGCGTAGGGGAGGATCGTGTCGAGGAAGCCGATGGTTCCATCGGTGTGGAGTTCGGTGGCAGCCGCGTGGAGCCCGACGTTTCGACATGTGGAGCGACCCTGCACCGGTGGGACGGTGCGCTCTCTATGACCATGGAGCCTCCTGAGGGGTCGGCCACGATCGACGCGGAGCCCGACGTTCGGCTTCTGCTCCTCTGGAGCCGCTTCGACCCGAGCCGGGGCGGGGCGACCACGGGGCACGCGTCGGACGCAGCAATCGTGCGATCGATGCTGCCGGGGTGCTGATTCTGCGAGTGTGGTGGGGTGCTCCCTGAATTCGCTCCGCGTGCGGCCGCGCTGCCGTGGCGCACCTACCGTGCTCGGATCGCCTATATCCACGACGGAGACGCGTCGACCGGTGGCCCCTATGAGCGAGGCCGGGAATGGGTCACGGTGTCGGTGTCTCCCGACGGATCGCGGACGCTGACGGCACGATGCGAGATGGACGACTCGACCGTGGAGCGCCACGTGATCTATGCAGTCGATGAACACTGGCGCCCAGTCGATGCATCGATCAGGTTGAGTGTGGGCGGAGGGTTCGTGGGCTCCGGTTGGTTCCGCTTTGACGATGCGACCGCCGAGTGTGAGACGTTCATGGCCAGCGGCGGGCGAGTGTCCCAGCGGGTATCCAGAACGTGTGGTCAGGGCGCGGCGGCCACATCGTTCGGGGCTCACCCGGTGTCGTGCGACGTATGGCATCTCGGCGGCTACCGACCGTTGGGCACCCCGTCGGGGGGTGTCCGCCACACCGCGTTCATGAGCTCGCTGCTGCCCAACGGCGCGTCGGGACCAATGCTGTCCACCATGACCTATGGGATCGAAGAACTGGGGATGGAAGACGTCACCGTTCCCGCGGGCACGTTTGCGTGCCATCACTATCGCTACGTGTTCGACGACGGCCATCCCGACGAACATGTCTGGTACGCGGGCGACGATCTGGTGCTGGTCAAGCTTCGGTGGGATCTCCTACGCACGACCTACGTCTTGACCGAACTCACCGGCGAGCCCCGGGTCGGAAGGAGAACGGCGTGAGTGAACTCCTTGCCCTGCGTGGGTCGGTGCAGAACTACGAATGGGGTTCGACGACTCTCATGCCGCAAGCGTTCGGCTGGCCGGTGACCGGCGAGCATTTCGCCGAGCTGTGGATTGGCGACCATCCCTCGCTGCCGTCGACGGCTTTGGTCGGAGGGTCGTGGACACCGTTGCCTGAAGTGATCACTGCGGACCCTCCGCGATGGCTGGGACCCGACGTTGTTGATCGTTACGGCTCGCGGTTGCCGATGCTCCTCAAAGTCCTGGCGATCGGTGCGCCCCTTTCGCTCCAGGTCCACCCGAGTGAGCGTCAAGCGCAGGAAGGTTTTGCCCGTGAAGACGCGCTCGGCATCAGTCGCGCCGCGGCCAACCGTTCGTATCGAGACGACCGGGCGAAACCGGAAATGATCTGTGCGCTTACGAGCATGGAGGCGCTCTGTGGCTTCCGTGATCCCGCCGAGAGTCGTGAACTCCTTCTCGCCGTTGGTGGACCGCTCGTTCGATTTGCCGATCAGCTTCGATCAGCTGATGACTTGCCGGCGATCGTTGGGTCGATTCTGTCGATGGCGCGAGCCGAGCAAAGTGCGCTGACCTCCGCCATCTCATCGGCGCGGAGCCGTCTGCCGTGGCCGGTGGCGGCGATCGTCGGAAGGTTGGCCGAGGAGTATCCCGACGATGCGGGGAGCGCAGTGGCGCTTCTCCTGAATGTGATGTCGCTGGAGAAGGGCGACGCGCTCTACCTCCCGGCCGGCAATATGCACGCATATCTCTCCGGCCTCGGCGTTGAGGTGATGGGGAGCTCCGACAACGTGCTTCGCGGTGGTCTCACCTCGAAACATGTCGACGTTCCCGAGCTCGTCCGCACGTTGGTGGCCACGGCCGGACCGTGGCCTGTGACCCACCCGGTCGATATCGCGGGGTGGCCCGGGGTGCAACGCTGGAGTTCGCCGTCGCCCGAGGTGGGGCTTTGTCGAGTGGCCCTCGATGGGGCCGCCGTGGCAGTTCCGCCGTCACCGGGACCGACCCTGTACTTGGTCACCAGCGGGATCGTCGAACTGCGTTCGGCGACCGACCTTTCACTGTCTGCTGGCGACGCCGCCTTCGCTGGCCCGAACATGGCCATCACCGCCACCGGTCACGGTGACCTGTGGCGCGCCGAGGTCACGCTCTCATGAGATGTCCCCGCAAGGATCGCCCATGAGTCCCGACGAGTTTCGCGTTGCCGGTCATGCACTGATCGACTGGATTGCCGATGAACGTCTCGCCGTTCGCGAACGACGGGTGTTGCCGGCCATCGTGCCGGGAGACGTGCGAGCGATGCTGCCAGCACATCCGCCAACGTCGCCCGACCCCGACATCGGTTGGCTGCTCGCTGACTTGGATCGCGTGATAGTTCCGGGAATGACGACCGTGCAGCACCCGCGGCACTTCGGGTGGTTTCCGTCGAATGCCGCCCTCGCGTCGGTGCTCGGCGATCTGGCGTCGAGTGGTCTTGGAGGACTTGGTATCTCGTGGGAATCAAACCCGGCGCTGACCGAGGTCGAGGAGGTCATGTGCGACTGGATGCGCCAGCTCTGCGGACTCTCGGAGCAGTGGCACGGCACGATCCATGACACGGCGTCGACCGCGGTATTCGTCGCGCTGTTGTGTGCCCGAGAGCGTTCGTCGGGGTATTCGTTGGCGACCGGTGGACTGCAGGCATTCGATCGGCCACTCGTCGTGTACACCACCGCGCAGGCGCATTCCTCGGTGACCAAGGCAGCGCTTCTTGCCGGGTTCGGATCAGACAACCTGCGTCTCGTCGCCACCGATCCATCGACGTATGCGATGGACCCTGCGGCGCTGGCGAGTGAGGTGGCGACCGACGTGGCCGCGGGCCGAGTGCCCTGTGTAGTCGTTGCCTCGCTTGGCAGTACCGGGGTCACTGCGTTCGATCCGCTTCCGGCGATCGCCGATGTTTGCGCGGCCAGCGATGTGTGGTTGCATGCCGACGCGGCCATGTCGGGCTCGGCGCTTTTGCTACCCGAATGTCGCCCGTTGTTCGACGGCACAGAACGAGCCGATTCGCTGTCGTGGAACCCGCACAAGTGGATGGGCACGATCTTGGACTGCTCGCTCTACTACGTGCGCGACGTGGAGCGGCTAGTTCGTGTGATGTCGACGAACCCGTCGTATCTGCGGTCGACCTCCACGGATACCGACGCCACCCAGTACCGCGACTGGGGGATCCCACTCGGTCGGCGGTTCCGGGCCTTGAAGCTGTGGTTTCACCTTCGTCTCGACGGAGTCGATGAGATACAAGCGCGCTTACGGCGTGACCTCGAGAACGCGCGGTGGTTCGCGGTGCAGGTTGAAGCCGAGCCGCAGTGGCGCGTTGTTGCCCCCGTCACGCTGCAAACCGTGTGCGTCCGCCACGAGCCCGACGGCCTGACCGACAATGAGATCGACGCGCACACCGTCGCGTGGATCAAGCGGATCAACACGTCAGGCCAAGCGTTCTGCTCGCCGTCAATTCTCGACGGCCGTTGGATGGTGCGGGTCTCGGTCGGCGTGGAAGGCACCGAGCGCGCCGACCTCGAGTTCCTCTGGCAACTCTTCCGGAACGAGGTGCGGTAGAAGGAACCGCGCTGGTCAGCGGGCGCGGATCTCGAAGCGAATGCCGCATACGTCCACACCCATGGCTGAGCGGACGGAGTCCTCACGCACGTCACCTTCCATGGCGAACCCGTTTTCATCGAGCGCCAGCAGCGCAACATCGAAGTCGTCCACGACGAAGACGCCGAGCGGTTGTCCCGGGCGAAGCGGCCACTGGGGCACGAGCTCCGACACGTCGTCGGCGGCGAGGCCGATGAACTCGAGTGCCTCATAGCGAATCGGGGCCACCCCGGAGTCGCAATAGAGACCCATACGCGCGCTTACGACCTTGGGCAGCTCCATCAGGTCAGCCAGCCCCGGAGAGGAAATCACCGCATCACCGAGCACCGTGAGACCGGCGCCGGTGTGCCAACCCGCGCTGAACGCATCGACGGAGTCGACGATGTTCACGATCGAGTGCACTTCGGAGTGGAGGCGACCCGGATCTGAATCGAGCACGCTCGGTCGGCGCGTGGAGTTGGAGATGAACACGAGGCGCACGCCGTCGGGTCCAGTCGTCTTGCCTTCCTCGAGACGCATGGTGCCGAACTCGTAGACCATGCGTCCCCGGTGGACGGCGCCCGCCTCCACGGCCATGTCCAGGGACCGATCCATGTCCCGGGTGTAGAGGTCCACGGCAAACGGGCCACGGTCCCATGACCCGACGGTGACCTCGGGCTGGTCGGTGGCGACGATCCGAATGCCGCCGGCCGATGCGCCGGGAACGGTCAGGGTGATCTCGGCGCCTCCTTCGGGCACACCGTAGGAGCGGGCCCGAAGTGGTCCGATGGTCGATCGACCGGTGACCTCAAAGCCCATAGCCACCCAGAACGCGGCCTGGCGATCGGGGTTGCGAGATCCGATCAGCACGTGGTCGGGACTGCGGAGAAGCGGGGTCGGATCGGGCGTGTCGCTGGTGGTCACGCCCCGAGTTTTCACGGTGGCGAGGTCGTCGTACAGTATTTGCTCACCGTATGGAACGGCGTTCCGCTGGCTGGAACGTCGCGTGCCAACCAAGCCAGGAGAATGTCATCCCGTGTCCGGTATCGCCCCCCATTTCGTCGACGTCGTGATCGTCGGCGCGGGCACGGCTGGACTGCCATGCGCGATCGCTGCCGTCGATGCCGGAGCGCGGGTGATGGTGATGGACAAGGCGGACCGCATTGGTGGCACTCTGCACCTGTCGGGCGGCCACTTCTCGGCGGCGGGCACGCACCGGCAGCGGGCTAGTGGCGTGAACGACGACTCGATCGAACGGCACTACGCCGACGTGCAGCGCATCAGCGA
>JAYSTV010000007.1:0-4581 GCA_043719425.1 Acidimicrobiia bacterium
GTGGCGATAGTGCCACCGATGCCATCGTGGCTAGCGATCTCCTCCGCGGAAGCATGGGCGAGGGCATCCATCGAACCGAACGCTTTGGCGAGCACGTGGCCCATCGTGGCGCCCACGTGCCGAATGTTGAGTCCGACCAACAGGTTGCCGAGCGGGCGGGTCTTCGATCCTTCAATCGCGGCAAGGAGATTCTGGATGGAGATCCCGCCGAAACCTTCGATCCGTCCGAGTTCATCGGTCCGGTCCTTGAGTTCGAAGATGTCGGCCACATCGTTGATCAACCCCGCATCGAGGAACGTCGACACGGTCTTCTCACCGAAGCCTTCGATATCCATGGCGCCGCGCGACCCAAAGTGGACCAGGCGAGCCCATTGTTGAAAGGGACACTGCGGCTCCAAGCACCGCGTGTCGCTCTCCCCCTCTGGACGAAGGAGGGTGGACTTGAGATCACACGGGCACAGCGTTGGGAACACCCAGGGCTCGCTGTTCGGATCGCGAAGCGCGAGGACCGGACCGACGACCTCGGGGATCACGTCGCCCGCTTTTCGGACGGTCACGGTGTCGCCGGGGCGCACGTCTTTGATCGCCACCTGATCCTGGTTGTGCAGCGTGGCCATCGACACGGTCGAGCCGCCGACGAAGACCGGTTCGAGCACCGCGAACGGTGTGGCTCGTCCGGTGCGGCCAACCGAAATTTCGATGCCTAACAGCTTCGTCGTGCGTTCTTCCGGCGGGAACTTGAAGGCCGTGGCCCAACGTGGCGCCTTCGACGTGCTGCCCAACTCACGTCGTTGAGCGAGGTCATCGAGTTTGACCACCACGCCATCGATCTCGTAGGGCAAGTCGTGGCGATGCGACGTCCAGTGTTCGCAGTAGGCGGCCACATCGTCGAGCGAATCGACCACACGAATTTCCGGGCTGACCGGGAAGCCACAACTTGCTAGGAAGGCAAGCGTTTCACTATGCGCACTGAAGGTCGGACCACCTTCGATGGCACCGAGTTGATACGACAGAAAACTGAGTTCTCGTCCCGCAGTGACGGACGGATCCTTCTGGCGCAGTGATCCGGCCGCCGAATTGCGCGGGTTCACGAACAGGGGCTCGCCCGCGTCGGCGCGTCGACGGTTCAAGGCGGCGAACGCTTCGCGCGGCATGTAGACCTCGCCGCGAACTTCGAGCAATGACGGCACCGTGGCGAACAGCGCACCCTCTTCGCCGACCGGCACGAGTCGCTTGGGGATGGCCGGGATCGTGCGGACGTTCTCGGTCACGTCTTCACCAACGCGCCCATCGCCGCGCGTGGCCGCTCGCACGAACACGCCGTCGCGATAGAGCAGCGACATGGCCAGGCCATCGATCTTCAATTCACAGACGAATCGTCTGGCCTCGTCGTCACCAATGATCTTGGCGTTGCGGGCACCCCAGCTTCGGAGTTCGTCGGCGTCAAACACATTGTCGAGCGACATCATCGGCTGGAGGTGCTCGACCTCGTCGAAGGTCGTCATTGTGGGCGCGCCGCGGACGGTCTTCGTGGGCGAGTCGGCGGACACCAGGTCGGGGTGCGCCGCTTCGAGAGATCGGAGCTCGGCCATGAGCCCGTCGTAGTCGCCGTCGCTGATCGTTGGCTCGTCGAGCTCGTAGTACCGGCGATCGTGGTCGGCGATCAGCCGTCGCAGTTCGGCGACCCGAGCGGGCACGGCGGGCAAAGCGCGCAGAGCGAGCAGAGCGTCATTCATGGGACTGAAGGTAACGCCTTGGCCGGGGCTTCGCGGTCCCCACTCCGACGCGGGAGGATGGTGAGTGATGACGAGCAGCTCCCCCATCGACGTGTCCGGCTCCGTCGCCGCCCCCCGGCCGGTCGGGTCGGTGTCGGAACGCTGGGTGCCCCTCGCCGTGCGGGTCACGTGGGTGCTGTTGGCGGTCTCTGGATTGTTGTTCGGACGGGCCCTCGGCGATCGCAGTACCGCCGTGATCGTGACCGGCCAGGTCTTGTGGTGGTTGGTGTGGGGCGCAGGTTTGGTCGCGGTTCTCGTGTGGCATCCGATCGGATTGGTGTGGTTACGCTGCGGCGCGCCGGTGTTCGTGGTCGCCACGGCATGGGCCGTCCGGGCCTCCGATGCTCCTTCTGTGTGGCGTGTGGCCGCGATGGTCGTGGCGGTCGTTGCGTTGACTCTCGTGCTGTCGAGCGAGACCGGCCACGCCTGCGTGAACGGGGCCGCGTATCCGAACGAGCGACGGTTCCTGTTGCGACCGGCGGCCGCGCTCGCAGTCGGACCGCTGGCGTTGTTCGGACTGTTGACCGGGGCCGGAGTGGTGGTCGGGCCAATGTTGTTGGCGGCTCGTCAGTGGTTTGTTGGCGCTCTGGCGCTCGGCGCTGGTTGGGCGTTGTCGTGGGTGCTTGGCAAAGCCCTCTATGCGCAGGCTCGTCGGTTCGTCGTGTTCGTGCCCGCTGGGTTCGTGCTCCACGACGAGTTCGTCGTTCGCGACCCTGTGCTCTTCGGTCGACGCTTCGTGCACGAGTTGCGCCCGGCCGACGCTGATTCTGATTCGCTCGACCTCACCAACGGCGCCAGTGGCCTTGTGCTCGAAGCAGTCCTCACCGAGAAGATCGAGATCGTGCGCGTGATGAGCCGCAGGACCTCGGAGGTCGGCAGCACCGCTCGGTTCTTGTTTGTGCCCACGCTCCCCGGTCGGCTCCTCGCCGAAGCGCGCACACGCCACCTCGCGCACTGACGGATTCCTGGCGGCGCAGCAGATCGAGACGATTCACGTGTGGGCCGTCGACGCGTTCCACGCGCCGAGCTACTGGTTCCCCCGCCAGTGTCCGAGAGCGATGGCGTGGCGGTTACCGACCACCAGACTCGAAGAGGCCGAGCGTCTCCTCGGCCCCACACGCGATCGCGTGCACGCGGTTGAGTACCGATGGCTCGACGAGATCCGCACCACCACGCTGTTTGCGTACCGATTCGAAGCGGCGTTGTTTCGCCCGGTCGCCGCCGACGGCCATGCCCACGTCTGCGACCACGCAGTTCGACCCCTTGGCCAGGCGGAGGAAGTTGGCGATTTCCTCGCGCTCCATGAGGCCGCCGGCATTGAGCTGCGCTTGATGAACAACCTCTGGCCGTATTGGACCGCAGTGACGAAGTCGACGATGGGATTCTCCGGCATCCGTCTCCCCAATGCGCATCCACCTGACCAGTCATGAAGTTGCGGCGAGGAATCGTTCCATCCGGGGCAATGGCGCTCCGGCTTTTCGACTCGCTCCGGGTCGAGCGACTGCGCCCATCGGGCTTTGGTGTCGCACGGTGACGTTGCTGCACTGCGCGATGCGTGAGAAACGGAACATCATGGCCCGGCGTAGAGCGTGTCGTCGGATTTGCGGCGGATGACGGTGGGTTGCCCGGGTTTTCGGTCGACGTAGAGGTTGTTGTCGTGAAGGAAATGGTGATGCGGATCGCACAACAGGGTGAGGTTCCAGACGACGGTGGGGCCGTTGTCGTCGTATTCGATGATGTGGTGCACTTCGGCCCGAGTATGGGGTGCATCGCAGCCGGCGATCTGGCAACGTTCATCACGAATCGTGACCGCCAAACGCTGCAACAACGTCGGGAACCTGCGGTCCTTTCCGAGATTGAGGACCTCGCCATCGAGACCGAGGATTGCGGCGTAGAGATCGGCCCGGTCTGAAGTCGCCAAATCGAGCGCCTCACTGAACGGGACGGGTCCCTGACCAACAATCTTGGCGGTCCGATTGTCGAGTGACAGGGTCATGACAACGGCGGTCCGACAAGCTGATCCTTTCGACGGCCCGTCCGCTTCATCTTCATCACCGTTGACAAGTGACACGAGCGCATCGGCGAGACGGGCAGCCAACGGTTGCTCATCATGTCCGCCTCGCTCCGGTGCCCGTTCGGGATGCTTCGCCCGATACGCCCGATCAGCGATCGCTTCGAGTTCCACCCGCAGCCGGGCACCTTCGATCGGAGGCAACAATGCGGTGATGCCGAGCATGCCGAGATCGGCGTCGAAGAACCGCAACATCCGCTTCTTCTTCTGTTTCGCCGCCATCTCCTCGCCACCGCGAGCGTCAAGTTCGAACTGCTGCACCTCTTCACGGAACTCGTCGACATTCAACGAAGCCGCCTTCTTCACCAAACCGGCGACACCCGGCAGGCCGAGCATCGGATGCAACATCGCCACATGCTCAGCCGAGATCTCACCCTTGGCCAACGCGTCACCGGCCTCGGGCAAGGATTCGATTGTTTGCGCGGCCTGCGCGTCGCGGCGGGCTTGCTTGTTGGAACGGCCGGTCGCACGGCTGATCTCGGCCGCGGTGTCACGACTGTTCGCACCAAGCACGATCGTGACCGACGCGGAGGCCGCGTCGACCTCTCGGCGGAGACGTTCCAGTTGACGCAACGCCGCTGCGGCATGCACGCGGGTAGTGACACTTGGGTCACTGGTGGGGATCTTCACCTCGTCCCAAACCGTTGCATTCATGACCCCTATTATGGGCAGGGGGGTGTGACAATTTCGGGTGTCAAAGAGGAGAAATCGGAAGACTTCTTTTCAGATAGGAGT
>JAYSTV010000061.1:0-4332 GCA_043719425.1 Acidimicrobiia bacterium
CCTCACTACCTCCATCGGGAAGCGCAAGACACGATCGACCTCCTTCGCTTCGGTCTGCTCCTCGTGCCGTTCTTCGCTCCGACGCAAGCGGCGTTGGCAATCCATTTTGTGCGGAAGGGCCTGACGAAGTCGTATCTCACTTTGGTGAACCTTCCGCTCCTGGCCAACGCCGCATGCATCGTTGGACTGGCATCGGCTGGGCACCTCAGCGTGCGCACTGCCGTCGGCGCATGGTTTGGTTCGAACCTTGCCCAAATCGTGTTGGGGATGCTTTGGATGCACTCACTGAGTCGTCCGTCAAGGGACCGCCATGTTCGACGCAAATTGATTCGGTATGGCGCACGAGACGCCGTAACCGGTTCGTCGGAGATGGTTGTCGGACGTTTGGATCAGCTGGTCCTCGTCGGCATCGTTTCGCCTGCCGTTCTCGGGCACTATGCCGTTGCGGCGAACATCCCGGCGATAAGTGCGAGCTTTGCGTACTCGGTCGGTGGGATCGTTTTCGGGCGACTGCGAGGACGTTCGGCCGACGGAAACGACAACTCGATGCAAGCGGTGTATCTCGCGGCGGCGGTATCGGCGACGCTGTCGATCGGGCTCGCCATAACGACGCCGTTTCTCCTTCCGACGATCTTCGGCCAGGCCTTCAGGGCAAGCGTGGTCCCGCTCCTCCTGTTGCTCCCAGGGCAAGTCTGCCTCGATTCCGCGATCGTTCTTTCCCAGGTCACGCGAGCTCAAGGTCGACCAGGGCTGGTCTCGGTTGCCCGCGCCTTCTCGGCGGTGCTGACGGTTGTCCTCATCGTTCCGGTCGCTCGGCGCTACGGAATTCGAGGTGCTGCGGTCCTGACCTCGGTGTCGAACCTCGTTTACCTTCTTGGGCTCCTCACGCTCCGATTTCGGGCCGCTCGGCGCGGGTCTTCTGACGCCTCGGGAGACCCCCATGGTGTTTCGCCGGGATTCGTGAAAACATCGACAATGCGTGAGAATGAGCAGCAGATTGAACGCCGTGTGCGCGGGAATCGCCGTGCTGACGACAACGGAGAGGAAAAAGGAGAGTAATCATGGCGGTAGAACACCTCATTGCTGAGGACTTCGCGTCGGAGCGGCTGAGAACGTTGGGAGTTCGTGATCGACAGGCCTATGGGGCCGCGATCCCGTGGCCGCACATCATCGTGCATGACCTCGTCTCGAGCGCCGTCCTTGAAGAACTCGTTCGCGAGCTGGATTCGGTGCGCTCGGAGTCCCTTCTGCACCATGTCACCAGCCGACACGTGAAGAATGAGGTCGCCGAGATTCGCGACATCGGGCCAACGATGCAGGCATTCCAGGCGGCGATGGACAGCCCCTCGATGACGGCCTACGTGGAAGCGGTCACTGGCATTTCCGGACTCGTGGCGGATCCGACCCGGGCGCTCGCCGGGCTTCACGAGACACCTGTCGGTGGCTTCACCAAGGTCCATACCGACTTTTCGCACCACCCGACCACCAAGCTCCATCACCGGGTAAACGTGCTTCTCTACATGAATACCCAATGGAAGGACGAGTGGGGCGGACAGCTAGAGCTCTGGCCGTCAGACATGCAGGGCAGCCCTGTGGTCGTTGAACCCACGCTTGGCACGCTGGTCGTGTTTGCGACCAACGACGACAGCAAGCACGGCCTGCCACGTCCGGTCGCTTGTCCCGAGGGAATGACGCGGCGTTCGCTCGCGTTCTACTTTTATTCACAGGAGCGCCATGGCGACGCGCTGTCGGCCCGTCATTCTGCCTACCACGCGCGCCCAACGGAGACACCGAACGACGTCGTTGCGCCGCTCAAGGAGCGGGTGTTAGAGCGTCTGCCACGCCGAGTGGTCGCGTCGGTCTATCGAATCAAGGCAAAGATTCAACGCAGGTGAGCAACACGATTCCAAGGCACCAGCCGACACGACCGACGACTGTGCTCATCTCCGGATATCAGGCCGAATGGTCCCTAGATGCCTGCCTGGGCTCCATTGCCTACGGCACGCACCTCCCCGAGCGGGTGATCGTCGTCGACGACGGATCAACCGACGCCACTTCCGACGTGGCCAATGGCTGGAGTTCCCGCCTGCCGTTGACGGTGATCGGACTTCCCGCGAACGTTGGCATCTCGGGTGCTCGAAACGCTGGGCTCGCCGCGGTCGACACAGAGCTTGTGTCGGTCCTCGACGCTGACGATATCTTGCTGCCGGATCACATTCGCCTGAGCGTCGACGCGTATGAGGCCTTCGGCGGGATTGTGAGCCCGAATGCCTTCTACTGGCTCGCCAACGGTCGGCTGACCTTCTACCGGCATCCGTTTCGCCGCGCCTCCGTGCCGAAGACGCACCAACTCGAGGAACTCCTCCGTCGCAACTATGTGTTCATCGCCGCGACAACCTCCGCTCAGCGGATGCGCGACCTGGGCGGCTTCCGGGGGATGCCGACAACGCGAACCGCCGACCTCTCATCGATTCCCCCACCCGGGGCGCGCGGCATCAACGAGGATTGGGATATGTGGCTGCGACTTGTGGCTGAGGGGGCGCAGGTTTCGGCGCTCGGCGCCCCGACGGTGCTGTACCGGGTGACACAGGGGAGCCAAGGTTCCAGCGAGCAAATCAACGCCGAGGGTGCGCTGCACATGCTCACGGTTTTCGAGCGCGAGCATCCAGGGCTGGCAACCGAGGCCGTTCGCCGCAGTCGTCGTGAGCAACTCGCTCGTCTTCGAATCACCGAGCTACAGGAGAAGTGCCGAACGCTCGACCGCCGGGCAACACCGGCGGAAACTGTTCGGAGCCTTTCACGAGATCCCCGGCTGATCGCTCGATCGATCGGCATGGTCCTCTTTCCGCCGGCTTTCGAGAATCGGCATTTCGGGCAACGAGGTACTTGGTGATCGCAGCCGCTCGCTCGAAGATCTTGGACTGCGCTCGATGAAGGCCGTTGTCTACTACCCCCGGTTCGGTGCGATGGGCGGGGGAGAGGTACACGCATTGCAGACTGCTCTGGCCCTTGTCGATGTCGCCGACGTCTGGGTTGTTGGTGAGAGGATTCCGTCGTGCCAGTTGACCGTGGATCGTTACGGAGTCGACACGAGTTCGCTCAATCGGCATGACTTGGCGGAGTTTCCGGGCCTCGCCCGACGGATCCTGGGCCCGGACTGGGCCCTGCGCCGGTGGAAGCACCCGTTTGTTCGCCACGGCCACCGTCAGGTGGTCCGATCGCTCGCCCCCGACGTGTTCATTAGCTTCGACACTGATCGTCCGTTCGCTTCGGTCGCCGCGTTGGGCGCCTACTTCTGCTTCTTCCCGGCATCGACGCACGGCTTGCCGGGCCAGCGCCGCGCCGCGCGCCTCTATCACGAGATCTGTAGCGCGTTCGATCGGATGCTGTTGGGTCGTTCGGATGAGAACGTTCGCACCTATCAGTCGGTGATCGCCAACTCCTCGTACTCGGCGAACTGGGTGGACCGGCTGTGGCACCTGCGCGCCGACTTCATCTGGCCGCCCTGCAATGACATGGGACCGCCGGCCACGGAGAAGAAACCCTGGATCCTCGGTGTCGGACGCTTTCACGCGCCGGACGGGACGGAGCACTCCAAGTCGCAGGACATGATGGTCGAAGTCTTCTCGAAGGTGTGCGCCCAGGAAGGCATCAATTCCGAGGTGGAGTTGCATCTTGTGGGTGACCTGAATGGCGAGGAGCGAAACCATCGTTGGCTTGAGGAGCTCCGGTCACGCTCACAAGGTCTTCCGGTCGTGTTCCACCCCAACGCTTCGTTCGACAAACTCCGATCGCTCTACCAACAGTCATCGTTGTTCTGGATCGCCACCGGGTTTGGCTTCGATCAGGAATTGTTCCCTGGAAAGCAGGAGCACTTTGGGATGGTGACCGTCGAAGCTATGTCCGCCGGCGCGGTTCCGATTGCCCGGGCTACGGGCGGCAGCCTCGAAATCGTCGACGAGCACAGCGGCTTGCTGTGGGGCGACGTCGATGAGCTCGTCGCCCAGACCACTTGCCTGCTCGCCGATACTGCCCGCCGTGACGCGATGGCGCGGGCGGCCGTGGATCGAGCCCGCCGCTTCGGTGTTGCGGCTTATCACGAACGTGTTCGGAAAGCTGTCGCAACGTTGAGCGCAAGGATTGCGGTCCCGCCCGCCGACGAAGCCCCGTGAGCGCAAACGAGAACTCGTTCAAGTACGGAAACCCAACAGCCGATCTGGAAGAGACGCCTGCGCTGGCGCCGACTTCTGCTTCTCGGAAAGGGTGTTGGGCTCAAAAATGACTGGTCAAGCCCAATTGTACGTAATCGTAAGTCCTAACCGAACGGAGACC
>JAYSTV010000601.1:0-2119 GCA_043719425.1 Acidimicrobiia bacterium
GGCTCCATGCTCACCATGGACCAGGCACTCGAAGCCGAGGGCTGGACCCAGACCGTCACGATTGGCTCGTCCAAAGACACCAGCGAGGCATTCCTCGCCTTCCTCGAAAAGCGCGCCCCCAACTTCCAAGGCCGGTGATCAAAGACAGGCTTGTACTACGATCGACGCACATGGAGTCGATCGCCATTCGTGAGCTACAGCAGCACTCGTCGGCCGTGATTCGACGGGTCCGAGCCGGCGAGACCCTCGGAGTCACCGACCGAGGCACGCTCGTCGCCGTCATCGTGCCTCCAACGTCACTTCGAGGCTCCGCAGCACTCGTCGCCAGCGGTCGCGTACGACGAGCCACAAGTTCGCCGGCGGACCTCCCACCACCGATCAAAAGCGCGCGTACGACGACCTCAGTCCTCGATGATCTCCGAGCCGACTCCTGAACGATGGCAATCACCTACATCGACACGTCGGCTCTTCTGAAGCTCCTTGTCGACGAGGACTGCTCCAACGACGTTCGCGTGGAGGTTGCTTCAGCCGACTTGTGGTCGTCGACGATTCTCGGCGTTGAGGCGTGTCGGGCCAGTATGCGGCTTGGGGTCCCAGTCGCCAACGTCGAACGCGTTCTTGCATCGGTCACGTTGACCGTGCCGTCGGAGACGACGTTCAATTCCGCGAAGTCCGTCGGCCAACCCGAACTTCGGACAATCGATGCACTGCATCTTGCTTCTGCGCTCGAACTCGAAGGCGATCTCGGCGCCATCATGACCTTCGACCGGCGCCTCGCTGCCGCAGGCGCGGCGGCAAACGTTGCGATCGTTTCACCCGGCCTGAACCGCGGTTGGTGGCTGGAGTAGCTCAGCTCGGCGAGAGTTGGAAGAAGTTGACGATCCAACTCGCCACCAAGGCGCGGTCCGGGGTCCGAGACGCTGGACCGGACAGCGTGGACCGCGCTGCATCTACCCGTTCGGCCCCAATGAGTTCGTAACGGCCGGCCAGCAGGTGGTCGGCCAGGTCCGGCGTGAACTCCGGATGGGTCTGAATCGTCCACGCCCGTTCGCCGATGGCGAAGCCGCCGAAAGGGCAGAAGTCCGATCGGAAGAGCAGTTCGGCGTCGGCCGGCAATCGGATGACCTGATCCTGATGACTACCGATCAGCGCGAACTTCTCCGCTCCGTTCACGCCGTCCATCCAGGGGCGACGGCTCACGATTTCGTAGTCCTGCAGACCGACACCCCAGCCGAGGGGCGACCGTTCGACGAAGCCACCCAGGGCCTGGGCGAGGAGTTGATGGCCGAAGCAGATACCGACGAACGGCTTCTCTGTGGCGACGAAGGCCCGCAAGAGTTCTTCGGCATCAGCCAGCCACGGCACGGGATCGTATGCAGACAGACGACTCGGCGAACACAACCAACCGTCGCATTCGTTGACGGAGAGCGGAAACCGTTCTTCGTCGAGGTCATAGCGAACAAGTTCGATGCCGTGGGCGGTGAGTGATTCGTCGAGGAGTGCAGCGAAGAGTTCCGGGTAGTCACCGCCGATATGTTGGCTCTTCGGATCAACATGGCCCATCAGGAGCAGGCCAATGCGACGGGTCGTCGACGTGCTCATCGGAACGAGAAGACCGGAGCGGACGCCTGCGCCACTGACTCCGTCAATCCTCGGCGTCGGAGTTCCGGCAACACGCCTTCACCGAACCAGAACGCCTCTTCCAAGTGCGGGTAACCAGAGAGAATGAACTCGTCGAAGCCAAGTCGATGGTATTCGTGCATACGATCGGCCACTTCGTCGTAGGAGCCAACGAGCGCCGTGCCAACGCCTCCGCGAACCTGCCCGATCCCGGCCCAAACGTTCGGGTAGAGCTCCATCCGGTCCGACAACTCCGCGGCGAGGCGTGACAATTCGGCCTGGCGTCGTTGGCCGACCGAAGCGGTGGCATCGAAGTCGATCCGAGCCGACGCCCGCGACTCGTCGGACATCGCCGCCACCAGCTGATCCGCCACGCTCCACGCCTCGGCCGCAGAGGGTCGGGCAATCACGTGAAACCGAATGCCAAAGCGCAGCGTCCTGCCGGCATTGGCGGCGAGCGACCGCATGCGTTCAAGGCGCTCCGCGATCATGTCTGGCG
>JAYSTV010000602.1:0-5122 GCA_043719425.1 Acidimicrobiia bacterium
GTTCCCACCCCAAAAACGTCGATCGGCGCGCCAGCCCGAACAAGTTCGTCCATCCGGAACTCGTCGAGGTCACCGCTCACCACGATGCGGGTCTGGGCGGCCCCCAGCTCGTCGAGCAATCGGCGTGCTGCCTTCGTTTCGGTTACCAGGTCGCCCGAGTCGATGCGCACCCCGCCCGGACCGTCGGCCCCGAACTCGCGCGCCGCGGCCACGGCGTTGCGAAGCCCATTGGGGATGTCCCACGTGTCGACCAGCAGGGTGGTCGAGATGCCCTGCGCGGCGATCTGGGCTCGGAAGGCCGACGGTTCGTCGAGGTGGGCGAGGGTGAAGGCGTGAGCCGCCGTGCCCGCGGTATCGAGACCGAACCATGCGCCGGCGGCGAGGTTGGAGGTGGCATCGAAACCCGCGATCGCCGCGGCGCGGGCGGCAGCCACGGCGGCGTCGGGGTCGGTCCGTCGACTTCCCATTTCGATCAGCCGACGCCCGGCTGCGGCGGTCACCATGCGACTGGCCGCCGCGGCGATCGCACAGTCATGATTCAAGATCGAGAGGATGACCGTTTCCAGCACAACGGCCTCGGCGAACGTTGCTTCGACGGTCAACACCGGACTCGTCGGAAAGTACGACTCTCCTTCGGGGTACCCCCAAACATCGCCGGAGAAGCGATACGCGGCGAGCCACTCCAACGCTCGCGGCGAAAGGCCAAGGCCACGAAGAAAGTCGATGTGATCGGGCGTGAAACGGAACGACTCGATCGCTTCGATCACTCGCCCGGTTCCGGCCACCACGCCGTAGCGGCGACCTTGCGGCAATCGGCGGGTGAACACCTCGAACACCGACGAACGGTCGGCAATGCCGGAGTCCAATGCAGCATCAACCATCGTCACTTCGTAACGGTCCGTACGCAGCGCGGCGTCGATCACGCCAAACATCTTGACTCACTTCGAGTCGTCGAGCAACTCACTTTGAGTCAGAGGTTGCCGAGAGTCGATGGGGACGACAAGGTTGGGCCATGACCGACCTCCCGAAGCTCCCCGACCTCGCCACGGTGATCACCCAGTCCGACCGTTTCGGCCGCACCGTGTTCTGGGCCACCACGAGACCAGACGGACGACCCCACACCGTCCCCGTCGCCGCCACCTGGATCGACGAGACGTTGACGGCATTCGTCCTGACCTCCTCCGTCAAGGTCGCCAACCTCCGCGCCAATCCGGCCGCCATGGCCCACTGGAACGTCTCCGAGGCCACCGGCTGGGACAGCCTCATGGTCGAAGGCACGGCCACGATCGTCGACGACACCCCCGGCCGCACCGCCCTATGGAACCGCATGGGCTACGACCTCACCGCCTTCGAACCCGGCGGCCCCGAAGCCGAGACCCACGTCTTCCTCCAACTGCAACCTACGAGGGCCACCCTGCTCGAAATGTACGGAATCAAAGGAAACCACCGCTGGAAGGCGTAAACACTGCCCAGCGTAAGCTGCGCGACAGCGGATGCGAGTGAACGGGTGGCACCGAGAGGGGCCTACCGAGAAACGGAGACCCGGCCGGACGGAGTCCGGCGACGGGCGAGTATCGCAAGGTGGGGGTTGCTCGGTGACAGGACCCCGCAACGGTCGACAGAAGCCAAACTGGTCGACATGCCTCGCACCGGAAAGTGGTTCCTCTGCCTAGCCGTGGTTCTAGCCGGAGCCGCAGCGACACCGGGTGACGCGGCGCGGCGGACGGTGCGACCGAAGAAGACGACGACGACGGTCGCTTCGACCACGATCGCGCCACCGACGACGTTGCCCGGGATCCCCGCCGCGCAGGTGATTGCGTTCGAGCCGACCACCGGCGCGCTGCGCGTGGCGGTGGAGCCAGCGGGCCGGGCAGATCTTGCCATGCAGGTCACCGTCGACGCGATCGGGTTTGAAGAAGGCTCCAAAACATTCACGCTGCCGGTGGGTCTCACCGACGCCACGACACCGATCGCAACCAATCCCGATACAAAGTACACCTATCGATTTCGGTGGGTCTCCCCGGATGGGACGACTGGCCCCGAGGATGTGAAGGTCGTTGCGCCGTTCTTTCCGCAGCCGAAGTACCGCGGTCCGGTGGCGGTCGCCGGCGAAGGGTGGAGTGTGCTGTTCACGTCGGACTTCACCCCCACGCGACGAAATCCGTGCGCGCCGATCGACGTCTACTACGACCAGACAAACCAACAACTCGACCTCACGGCAACCGTCCGATCAGCAGTTGCCCAGGCCTCCGCTGCTTCCGGCGTGCCCATGAACTTCGTCGGTGCTGGACGGACTCGGCCGACAACACCACGCGTACTTATCATCGAGTGGACGACGGGTCCGACCGACTGGCTCGGGGTGGCCCGCCAAGCGAACCAGAAAGATGCCCGCGGGGTCATCTGGCGGACCACGCTTTCGATCTCCCTGGCCTCGGCTCGCGGCGTTGCTCGCGGGCGTTGGGAGACAGTCGTGCTCCACGAGCTCGGCCACATCCTCGGTTTGCAGCACAGCAACGATCCAACGTCACTCATGTTTTCGCCGGGCGAGTCGAAGGGTTCCTGGCCGTGGGTCACGACAGTCTTTACTCCCGGCGATCAGCGCGGGTTGCGGGCAGTGAATGCCGGGGCCTCGGGCGGATGCTCACCGACCGTTGAGCCAGCCGATCTCTGGAACGGTACGCCCGGACCGTGAGTTGGTCTCCCACTGAAACAGTGTTCAGGTTTGACGGAGTCAACTCCCGTACGATGTGAGAACCGTGGAAGCAACGATCGGGAACTGGGTTCGGCAGGGTCGTCGTCGCCTCGACCTGACTCAGACTGCTCTCGCATCGGAGGTCGGCTGTACCGAGTCGATGCTGAAGAAAATCGAAGCTGGACTCCGCACGCCTTCGCCCCCATTGCAGGCGCGCTTCGAGTTGCTGCTCGGTGGCCTCGAAGACCGACCTTCACGGCCCAATATATCGACGGAACTGTTCACGATTATCGTGGCCGATTCGGCGTCGGACCATGTTGTTGACGACGCGCTCCACGATCTCGCGCTCGGCACATTCCGGGGTGGACTTCGACCGACCTCCATCGTGCGTCTGGCCCCGGTCGACGGACATTCGGTCCTCGCCGCGGAGAACCCCTCTTGCGGCCGGGTGTTTGTTGATGCACTCGTCACCGGCGGAGCGATTCGTGTGGCGATGCACTGTGGCGTGGTCAGCGCCGACGTTGTCGTCGCCAGAGCGCTGGCACTCTTCGTCGAAGACCCCGTCGGATCGTCGGAGTCGGCGGCAGTTCTGGCGATCGCCGGACCGCGGACCTCCGGCGCATCCACGGCCCCGGCCGAGATCCACTTTGCCAATACCGGACGACTTCCCCGACTGCCCGTCAATCTTGTTGGTCGGAACGACGATCTGGCCCGCCTGGTCCCGCTCTTGACCGACCGCTCCGCTCGCCTGATCACGCTCAGCGGGCCTGGAGGCGTCGGCAAGACCGCGCTCGCCGTGCGGGCGATCGAGGCCTCCCGGCAGGTGCTCCCTTTCCACGTCGTCGCCGTTGATCTCAGCGCGGCGACTGATGTGTCTCACGCCATCGATACGCTTGGTGCGGCGCTGGAACCACTGGTTCTCGACGAGCCGGGGGCCACATGGATCGAGCGGATGTCGTCGTGGTTCGGCATTGTGCTGATCGACAGTGCCGAGCATGTCCGAGGGATCACTGACACGCTGACCCGCATTGCTGAGGAGACCCCGGCCACGGTGGTGGTCACGTCGCGATCTCGACTCGGTTCGCCGCTCGAAACCGAGTTTGCCGTCGGTCCACTCTCCACCACATCTTGGAACGGCACACGCAGCGATGCGGCGGAGCTCTTCCGTAAGCGAGCGGCGTACACCGGAACGAGCGAGGCTGGCCAGAAGGCCATCGAAGAACTGTGCGTTCGGCTCGATGGATTGCCACTGGCCATCGAGCTGGCTGCGGCGCGCGCCCTACAGCTTCCCGTGTCGGCGATGTCAGAAAACATCGCCATTCGCGTGGCCGACCTGTCCGACTCGTCGCCCGGTCTTACGCCCCGACATCGAACGTTGCGGGCCACGCTTGAGTGGTCACTGTCGCTGTTGGATCCCGTTTCAATCTCCGCCCTCCGTCGACTCGCGGTGGTCGAGGGATCGTTCGATTTCGACGCCGTCACCAGGATCGGCCTTCGCTGGCCGGAATCACGGATGAGTCCAGATGCGCTCCTCGACGAACTCGTCACCAACAGTCTCGCGATCCGCTCGACCCCCCGGCCTACGGACGCCGGTGCAGGCGTCGAGCAACCCACGCAATGGTCGATCTACGGAACCCTGCGCGAGGTGCTCCGGTCGTCGGGTGGAGGTGCCGACGAACAGCGCACCAAGGACGATCACGCGGCCTGGATCTTCGATGTCGCTGAACGTCTTGCCCCGGAGCTCTACGGCCCGAACCAGGAGCGCTCGTTCGAACGTCTCATTCATGCCCTCCCGGATCTTCGTCAGGCGATCGGGCGAGTCATCGACCTCGGCGATGGGGACCGCGTCGCCCCGGTGGTCAGCGCCCTTCACCGATTCTGGTCGCGTGCCGGGATGTTTGCCGAGGCTCGTAGTTGGTCCGCGCGCATACTCCTTTGTGAACTCGGGCCGGCACGACGGGCCCGCCTGCTCAACACTGCGGGCGCTCTGGCTCACATGGCGGGCGATGCCGCGGCCGCCGTCGGACCGCTGACTTCGAGCCAGATTCTTTTCGCCGAAGTTGGTGACGCCACCGGCGAGGCCGACGCACTCGCCAACCTGGGTGTGTATTTCGGCGAGCTCGGCCACCACGAGCAGGGCGTCTCGTGTACCGAGCGTTCGCTAGAACTTCGCCGCCGGGTCGGCGACCGGCGTGGAATCGGTATCTCACTCGGCAACCTCGGACAGTTCGCTTCGCTCCGAGGTGACCTGGCTGAAGGACGGCGATTCCTGTCGGATTCGGTCGCTGTCCATCGTGAGATCGACGACGGGTACCTCCTTGTTGAGGCGCTCCAAGATCTGGCCCGGATCGAAGCGGCCGATGATCGCCGGGACCGAGCGGGCGCCCATCTGCTCGAGGCGTTGGGGATCGCCAACCGTCTTTGCGCGGA
>JAYSTV010000603.1:0-5115 GCA_043719425.1 Acidimicrobiia bacterium
GACGAACTGTGGACCGCGTTCGCCGCTCGCCAACGCGGCGGCCGCGGTGACAGCGTCGACACACTCGACACTTCCGAGCCCGAAAGCGAACGGTAATGATCCGCCGCCCGCTGGCCGTAGCTGTGGTCGTGGCCGCTCTCGCGGCACCGGTGATCGTTGACCGGGTCGTTGACCGCCATGCCCCGTCAACGCCGGCGACCGCTCGCGTGACGAACCCGTCGGCCTCGCCGCCGGCCGCAGGAACGTCGACCTGGTTCTGCGCATCGGGTCGGACCACGACCGAAGGCCAGCCCGATCTCACCGTCACGATCGCCAACACGAACGACATCGACGTGCCCGGACGCATTACCTGGTTCGCCGAACAGGTCGGACTCGCCCCGGTGATTGAGCCGGTCCTGGCGGGGGCCAATAGTCGAACCGACGTTGCTGCCCCGGCCGCAGCCGGCGGCGGAGCAATCGCCGCGCTCGTGGAGTTCGATGCTGGCGCAATCGCCGCAGAGCATCGGATCTCGGGGCCCAACGGCGGTGCCGCCGCGTTGTGCGCGTCCGACGCTGGGGCGCGTTGGATGACGGCCGACGGCTCGACCACCATCGACTCCACCACCACCCTTTCGGTCTTCAATCCGTTCCCCGAAGACGCATTGCTCGACGTGCGCTTCGTGACCGATCGTGGCGCGGCGTTGCCGGCCGCGTTGCAGGGCTTGTCGATTCCGGCGCGGAGCGTGCAGCGCATCGAGGTCGGTGACTTTGTTCGTCGCCGCCAGCGGGTCGCCGCGATCGTACGCGCGCGTACTGGTCGAGTCGTGGTCGAGCGCACGACCGCGTTCGACGGCTCGGGAACGAACAAAGGAACCACCATCAGCCCGGCGTCGTCCACGCCTAGTCCCACCTGGTACTTCGCGTCGGGCATCGTCTCCGCGATTCGTCGAGAGCGGTACTCGCTGTTCAATCCGAGCCGACGAAACGTCACCGCGGTCATCGATGTCCTGATCGACGGAGTGGCTGGTGTCGAACCCTTCGAGATCGAGGTTCCGCCGCTCGGCCTGGCCGAGCTCACCCCGCGTTCGGAGTCTCGTATTCCTCGAGGGGTCGGCTACAGCGTTGTCGTCACGACCGACGATGGAACACCGATCGTCGTGGAGCGCACCATCGATGCCGCGGGACGCCTTCGACGTGGGTACGCGTCGTCTCCCGGCATCGTGGCCCCGAGCGAACGGTGGATCATTCCCGACGTTGATACGTCGCCGGTCCGTACCGACGACCTGTCGCTGCTCAACCCCACCGACACCAATGCGGTGATCTCGCTGCAGTCGGTTGGCCCCGATGGCCTCGTGGACATCGACGGTGCTCAAAACGTCGTCGTCGGCCCGTCGGCGCGGCTCGACATTCGACTCGGTGACTACGTGGACGCGGCGGGGAAGTCGATGGTGATTTCGTCACCCGGAACGCCGATCATCGTGGAACACACCCGCCAACGGGTGGACAAGCCAGGCGATCGTCCGGTCGTGGCTTCCTTGCCGGGAGCGGTCACGGTTTCACCCGAGGTTCCTGTGCCCACGACTCTGGCCGCGCCAGCCCAGTTGGCCCTCGTGGCCCCGACAACAAAGCCGCCAACGTCCACCTCCGGGCCAACGACAACGTCGGCCGGCACCGTGACAGCAACAACGATCGTGGCCAGCCCGGTCGCGGTGGCGACGACGGCGCCCACGACGACGAGGCCCCCCACCACGACCCGGGCACCGACCACGACGTCGGCGCCCCTTCCGACGATTCCCGGTGGCCGCCAGGCCGTCACTCGGCGGATCGGTCGGGCCGGCCTCGGTCTGTCGGTCGGCGGCGCCATTCCGGCGCGGTAGCGAGCCTCGCCAGGGTCGGATTAGTTCGCGGTGATCGCGGCCGGTTCGGCCGCCACGTTGGTGGCCGCGGCAGCCGGGGTGGGCGCGACGTTCACGATCCGTCGTACCCGCTCGCCGCTGAGCGTCTCTTGTTCGAGGAGCTGGCGGGCCAGGGTGTCGAGAGCCCGACGGTGTTGCGTGAGGATGGTGGCGGCGCGCGCTTCCTGCTCGGAGAGGATGCGACGGATCTCCTCGTCGACGATCGTCGCCGTTGCTTCTGATTCGTCACGGCTTCGGGCCATCTGCTCGCCGAGGAACACATGATCTTCGGACCTCCACGCCATCGGGCCCACGCGGTCGCTCATGCCCCACTCCCGGACCATACGACGGGCCAGAGCGGTCGCCCGGGCAAGGTCGTCGGCGGCACCGGTACTGACCTGACCGAAGGACAACTGCTCGGCGCTGCGACCGCCGAACGCCAAGCAGATTTGATCGAGCACATCGCTGCGGCGCAACATCATTCGGTCGATCGGGAGCGAGACGGTGAGCCCCAACGCCGCGCCTCGGGCGACAATGGTCACCTTGTGCAGTGGCCCGGTTGACTTGAGGAGCACGGCGAGGACGGCGTGTCCACTTTCGTGGACGGCCGTGACTCGGCGCTCGTCGTCGGAGAGCACGAGCGCCGGACGTTCGGCCCCGAGGAGTACCCGATCGCGCGCCACCTCGATGTCACGCGGGCCGATGTCGGACGACGATCTCCGAACCGCGGCCAAGGCCGCTTCGTTGAGCAGGTTGGCCAGATCGGCGCCGCTCATGCCGGGCGTCGACCGGGCGAGAGCATCGAAATCGACATCCATCTGTACACGTAGTGAAGCCGTATGTACACGTAGAATATCGAGTCGTTCATCTCGATCGGGTAGGGGCACATCGATATGGCGATCGAATCGTCCCGGACGCAGCAACGCGGCGTCGAGCACGTCGGGTCGATTGGTCGCACCGAGGACAACGATGCCGCTCGAAGAGGAAAAGCCGTCGAGCTCGGCGAGCAGCTGATTGAGCGTCTGTTCACGTTCGTCGTGTCCGCCGCCCACTCCGGCCCCGCGCTTGCGGCCAACGGAATCGATTTCGTCGATGAACACGATGCACGGTGACGAGTGCCGCGCCTCGGCAAACAAGTCGCGCACCCGCGCTGCACCAACGCCGACGAACATCTCCATGAAGTCCGACCCGGAAATCGACAGGAACGGCACATTCGCTTCGCCCGCCACGGCCCGAGCAAGCAACGTCTTGCCGGTGCCCGGCGGGCCGACCAATAGCACGCCCTTCGGGAGTCGGGCCCCGATGGACCGATACCGCTCGGGGTTACGGAGCACATCGACAATCTCGGCGAGTTCGGCTTTGACGGTGGCCGCGCCAGCAACATCGGCGAACGTAACCGGCGCCGCACCAGTTGAGCCGTTGGCATTGGCGAGACGGGCGGTGGAGGTGGTCATGGCCGATCTCGCGTCGGCCGGTCGGCGTCGGAGTAGCAACGTGATCGAGATGAACACGAGAACCAGCGAGGCGAGGATCGGGCCCCATCGCTCCGCTGCATTCGACGGGGCGGCGCGGAAACGGAGCTCGGTTGAGGCCGAGAGCGTGCGCCGTTCTTCGGGCGCCATCGACGCCGGTCCGGTAGTCCGAAACGGCGAGCCGTCGACGAGTGTTCCGGTGACGACGCCCGTGTCGTTGGTGAACGTGGCCGAGCCGATCTGCCCACCGGCGGCTCGTTCGAGGAACACCGTCCAGGTGAACGTGTCGTCGGGTACCCGGCCGACCCGGGGAAGGGTCACGGCGCCAATGACGAGGACCGTGGCCACCACGAGGGCCCAGATCGGAGGCCGTCGACGCCACCACGGCGCGGTCCGTCGAGCTCGTTGATGAACGTCAACGCGTGACCCACCGAGGCGTTCGCGCAGCGTGGCGGTAGACGGTCGTGGCGGAACCGGTCTCGGGGCGAAGCGGCCGTCTGGTTCGGACACGCTCGCCCACGCGCCCACCTGTAGCGGGGCCGGGCCAGCATCGGGTCGGTTCGCGTCGTCACCCAGAGTCGACCACCTTAGTTTTGTTGCTACCCCCAGCCCGCCGCGGCGTCGCCCTAGCCGGTTTCCGACGAAGATTCGCGGCACCGGGATCCGTCGGTCCATGGAACCTGCTCGGTACCGTGAAGGCCATGCCGATCGATGACGCCGCCACCCGCACGCTCCGGGCCGCTGGAATCGGCCTTGCTCCGCGAAACGAACGATTGGCGACCGCCGCTGGCCGTCACCCGGCTCGTGAGGTTTCGTATCGACTCGGTTTCGGTCCGGCGAGTGCGCCCGTGCGTGCGCCTCGCCCGGCGGGTGAGGTCCACCGTTATTGCGCTCGACCCACGTGCAGCCGGGAAGCGGTGGCCACGATGTCCTATGACCAGGGGGCGCGGATCGTCTACCTCGGTGGACTGAGCCCAGAACGCGACCCGGCGTTCTACGACCTGTGTCGGTTTCACGTCGACCGTCTCACGCCGCCGACCGGGTGGACCGTGGACCGGGGACGCCCAACAGTCGTCTCGGATGAGTTTCCAACGGACGAGTGGTCTGTTGTCGCCCCCGTCGTGGCCCCCGTGGTGCAGCCGGAACTGTCCTCGGCTCGGTGACGATGGACGGCGCCGAACGGCCGACGCTGTCCGCCGCGGCGGCGGCCGGCGTGGCGGTCCTGTTTCAGTTCGCCACCTTCGTGGTCGGCAGCATTGCTGTCATTCCGTTTCTGACGACAAAGGGAAAGACCGTCACGGTTGATGGCGGTCTCGGTCCGGTGTATGCGTCGTTCCTGTCGGCGTGGCCGGTTCTGGCCGTTGGCGCGTACGTCGTGGCCCGGGGGAGTGGGCGACCATGGAGGCAGGCGGTTGGCCTCCACGCGGTTCGGCCGGTCGACGCGCTCGGGGTGTTCGTGGGCGTCGCTCTGCAGTTCATTGTTGCCGCCGCGTATGTGCTCGCCCGAGTCGACGACGATCGCGTCTCCAAGCCCGCCCGTGACCTGACCGATCGGGCCGGGTCCTTCGGCGTGGGGTTTGTCATTCTTGGGATCCTTGTGGTGTTTGGCGCCCCGCTCTTCGAAGAGGTCTTTTACCGCGGCGCCGTCCTCGGTTCGCTGCGCCGAGTGGCCGACGAACGCCTTTCGGGGACACTGTCGGCCGCGCTTGCCCTGGTGGTAAGCGCGCTTTGGTTCGCGGGGATTCATCGTCAGATGCTGCAGTTTCCTG
>JAYSTV010000604.1:0-2114 GCA_043719425.1 Acidimicrobiia bacterium
CGTCGACCAGACCCACACGTCGACCTCGGTGCACGATCTCATCGACGCCGCGCCCGCGCTTGGACTACGCGCCGCGATCGTCTGTGCACCTACGAATGCCCATGTGCCGCTCATCACCGCTCTTCTCGACGCCGGTGTTGGCGTGCTCTGTCATCCGCCGCTGGCGCCCAGTCGCCCATCGGCCCGAATGATCTTTGATACCGCTCACGCCTCGAAGGCGCCGTTGCTGATCGCCCTCGATCATCGTCGCAGTGATGAAGTCGCCACCGCCAGCGATCTCATTGCCACCGGTCGGTTGGGTGCGCTCCGCATGATGCGTGTCCACCTGCGCAGCGACCGACCGGCCGCGTCGGGCATCCTTCGCGAACTTGGCACCGTGGCTGTTGATCTGGTGCGGACCCTCGTCGGCGAAGTGCTGCACGTGACAGCTGATGCCGCCGATGTGTCCGACGCTCGCACGACAACGGCCCAGCTTCTCGTGCGAACCGCCGCCGATTTGAGCGTGAGCGTGGTCCTTTCGGCCGACTCGGCTCTCGACTCGGGCTGGGACGTCCTTGTGGAAGGAACCGATGGCGCGCTTCGTCTCGATGTCGACGGCCTGAGTCGTCACTGTGGGCTTGGCTGGGAACCAGTATGCACGCGTACGACATCGGCCGACCTTCGTTCGCGCCACCTCGGCGACCTGGCCAATGCGTTGGCCAATGATCGAACCACTTCGCCATTCGACGAAGCCAACACGTTGGCCGCTGGCTCAGTCCTTGAAGCGGCGCGTCGATCGGTAGAGATTGGCGGGTGGGCGCGCGTGATCGGCGAACAACTCACCCGTCGCCGCTGACGGTCGGTGGCAGCACTGTCACACTGGAGTCGTGCCGAACGCCACGCCTCCCGATCCGAACGACTCGAGCACCTGGCCCCGCTGGATGACTCGAACGGTGATCGCCACGGGGATCATCGGCGCGCTTATCACTATCTGGCTCGTTGTCGGCTGAGACCTACCAGTCGGGGTCCTCGGTGTCTTCTGCGCCTGGAATGACCAGATCCCAACGATCGAGGCAGTCCTCGCAGCGATAGGTCGTGATGTCGCCCGGGAACAGGGGCTGCTCTTCGGTCACGATGGTGAGGAGATGGGCGCGTCCGCCGCAGTCGATGCACGTGATGATGAGGGGGACGTCTTCGCTGCCGAGGAACTCACTCAAGATGCCCCCCGGGCTTTGGGCCGTCCGACGTCGACGTGGTGATGGCCAGGAAGAGACCTTTGGCCTCCACGCAGATCTGGCCATCACTGTCGCGAAGCTCGCCCACCACGTGATAGCGGCGAGAGCCGCCGCGTTCGTCGGCCCGCCAGGCCTCGACGGTGACCGGGCGGCCATCGAGCGCCACGGCTCGTCGATAGCGCAGTTCGAGCGTGGCGGTGAGGCAGCGCTGGTTGTGCAGCACGAGACCGACCGACGCCATGGTTTCGTCGAGCGCGGTTGCCGCCAGCCCGCCGTGCAGGAAGCCGGGCATGCCCCGGTGATGGACTTGGGGGACGAACGTGGCCACGCAGGTGGCGAGGTCGCCGCGCTGCCCCTTGGCCCAGGCGAAGTCGAGATCGTGGGGCTTGCGCGGGTCGTCGTCAGCGGGGGAGAGCGCCATGGAACCGTCGACGGTACTCGCCGGTTTGCAGTGATTTCGGCGGCGTCCCGCGATGGCCCACGCTGTCTGGCCCCGCCGACTTGGTGCTGTTTAGTACGGTGCCCCCGTGCGTATTGTGGCCGGGACCGCCCGGGGGCGACGGATTGTGGCCCCCGAAGGCCGCACGACCCGCCCTACTCTCGATCGGGTCCGTCAGGCCATCTTCAACGCCCTGGAGGCCCGCGAACTCGTTCGTGACGCCATCGTTCTGGATCTCTTCGGCGGATCCGGGGCGCTCGGCCTCGAAGCGCTCTCCCGGGGCGCTGCGTCGGTCACGCTGGTCGAGGCCGATCGGGCGGCGGTCAACGTGGCCCGAGACAACGCCATTGGCCTGGGCTTCGGCACGCAGGTCCGCGTGATCCGCAGCGACGTGACCCGCTGGCTCGACGGCGGCGGGGCGATGACCCTGCACCCCACCCTCGTGCTTGCGGACCCGCCCT
>JAYSTV010000605.1:0-5110 GCA_043719425.1 Acidimicrobiia bacterium
TGGCCGTGGCCAGCAGTGTCCACGACGTGACCTTGATCGACAGCTCGCCCTTTTTCGTCCGCATGACAACGCCCGTGGCGCCGATCCAGTCGCCAAGGCTCAGGGATGTGAACCCGTGGAAGTCCGGCGTCACGTCGGCTGGAGCGAACAGCTGGATGCGGCCGGTCGAGTCCTGCAACTGACCGAACGCGAGCTTGCCCTGCCCGCGCCGAAGCATGAGTCGCCCGGCCACCGTGACCTCCGAGGAGGTTTCGCTGGCATCGGCGACGACTCCTTCGGCGCCGAACTCTTTGACCACCGCCGCTGTGGAGTGGGTGGGGGAAAAGCGATACGGGACAGTCGTTCCAGACATAACGGTCGTCGAGTCTCCCATCCCGGGCCGGACCGGAAGCGACGCATTCGCGGGCCGTTGCGTGTCTAGCCTCACCGTCGTGCTTTTGGTCATCGATGTCGGCAACACCCAAACCGTGATCGGCGCGTATCCGAGCGACGCCTTCGGCATGACCAACGAGTCCGAACTGGCTGACCACTGGCGGATCGCCACCAATGCCGAACGCACGCCCGACGAATTGGCCATGCTCATGCGTCAGTTCTTCTCCACGCGTGACGAAGAGTTCGGTCCCGCCGGGATCAACGGGGTGGCGATCTGCTCCGGGGTACCCCGGGCTACCGCGCATCTTCGTCGCATGTGCGAGCGCTACCTCACGCTCACCCCAATGGTCCTGGAGCCGGGCGTGAAGACCGGCATGCCGATCCTCTACGACAATCCGAAGGAGGTCGGCGCCGACCGTATCGCCAACGCCGTCGGGGCCCAGGATCGCTACGGTGCCCCGGCCATCGTCGTCGACTTTGGCACGGCGACCACGTTCGACGTGATCTCACCGAAGGGTCAATACCTCGGCGGCGCCATTGTGCCTGGCGTGGAGATCTCCCTCGAAGCGCTCTTCCAACGCGCCGCGGCATTGAGGCGGGTCGAATTGGTCGAACCACGAAACGTGATTGGCAAGTCCACCGCCGAGTCGCTGCAGTCCGGAGCGCTCTACGGCTACTCGTCGATGATCGATGGCATGTGCGACCGCATCGAGGCCGAGATCGGTCCGGCCACCGTGATCTCGACCGGTGGTCTCGGCGCGGTGATCGCCCCGTACTGTCGGACCGTCGATCACAACGACCCGTGGGTCACGCTGCATGGCCTCCGACTTATTTTCGAAAAGAACCTGACATGACGAGTCGCCCGAGCGAGCGCTTTGCCGGCCTCGACGGGTTACGGGCGTTCGCCGTTGCTCTCGTCGTGTGGCACAACTTCGGTGCCCTTCCGTTCACGAAACGTTTCGGCCACGCGGGTGAATTGCGCGCCGGCTACATCGGCGTGACGGTGTTCTTCACCATCAGCGGCTTTCTCATTACCCACCTCCTCATCGCCGAATGGGTGACGACGGGTCGAATCAGAATCGTCGCCTTTTACCTGCGGAGAGCGTTTCGCCTCCTACCGGCGCTGTTGGTCGCCATCGCCATCCTGGTGGCGACGGCCGCAACGCGACACCATCCGTGGTCGAACACCCTTGGCGCCGCAGCGGCGGCGTTGGGGTACGTCTTTAACTTTGCCGCTGCGCATGCGCCGGTCACCCGGCCCCTCGGTGGCGCGGGGTGGGGCCACCTCTGGTCGCTGTCGGTCGAGGAGCAGTTCTACCTGGCCTGGCCACTCCTCCTCATCGCCGTCTTTTCTCGCGTTTCGTTTCGACCACTCATGGCAATCCTGCTTTTCGTCGTGGCCGCAATCACCACGTGGCGCACCGCTCTCTGGTTCAACGACGCGAGCTTCTTTCGTCTGTACCTGATGACCGACGTGCGCATCGACGCCATCTTCGTTGGGTCAGCATTGGCCATCGCCGTGCGGGAGTATCCGTGGCTTCGCATACGCGCCAGCGAGTGGCGTTGGACCGTCGGACCATCGTTGGTGGCCCTTCTCGTTCTCGCCCATCGCGGCTCTGGCGCCGACCCTGCGGCGAGACCCGGGTGGCTTCTCGGCCCCGGCATGATCATTGTCGCACTACTCAGTGCACTTATTATCCTGGTCGTGACCACCAGCGGCTCCGGCTTCGTCGATCGCCTTCTCGACAGCGGCGCGGCGCGAGCTATCGGACGCCGTTCGTACGGGATCTATCTGTTTCACTATCCCGTGGAAGCACTCTTGGGCGATCGGCCGGGCGGCTGGTTCCTGTCGCTCCTCGCGACCGCATTGGCCACCGAGGTGAGCTACCGGTTCATCGAAGTGCCGACGTTGCGTCGACTTCCAACGAGCGCCCGGCGCGCCGTCAGCAACTGACAAGGGCTACGTCGAGACGCATTCGCCGAACCCCTGGTCCCGAGCGGATTGCCGAAGTTCGTCGAGTTTCGCCCTGCCCTCCTCCACGGTCACGAGGCCCTGGTTCATCTCGGTCAACGCCTTTTGCGACGAGCGCAACGCGCTCTTGAGCCCGGCGGCCACGTCGGCCGGACCGTCGAGGCGATCGATATCGGCCAGCAGACGGTCGGTCGCCGCCCTCGACTTCGACCTCGCATTCAGAGCCTGGTCCCCGGCACCCAACTCGTCGGCGAGGTCCCACGCAAACCGGGCTTCGGTTTTCGACACTTTGCACTTCAGGTTGATCGCCTTGATGAACGCCGTCTTGGCGACATCGTTACGGGCCTGCGAGGTACACCCCGACGCCACGGCAACGATCACGGCGCCGAGCGCCAACGTGATCCGCATTGTTGTTGACCCCATGCAATGCCCAATCGGTTGGTGCCGACAAACCTGCGACAAACCTGCGACAAACCTGCGACAAACCTGCGACAAACGTGCGGCAAACCGCAACGCGTCGAACGCGTCCACGGCAGGAATTGAACCTGCGACCTACCGCTTAGGAGGCGGTTGCTCTATCCCCTGAGCTACGTGGACCGGCGACCACGAGCGTAGTGCCCGCTCGACGGAGTCAGCGGGGCCCATAGTCGTCGATGGTGATGTGGCCGTCACTCGGGACCGGTCCGCCCGGTGCACCGAGGGCGCCGAGGACCCGGTGGATGAATCGATCGATCACGTCGAACTCGTCGGGTTGCACGAGATCGGCGAAGTACTGCCGCACGCCGGCCACATGGGTGGGAATCGCTTCGGCCAAGAGCCGACGGCCCTTGGGTTTGAGTAGACAACGAAACCCTCGCCGGTCATCGGACGCCTTCGATCGTTCGACCAGCCCGCGCGCTTCAAGCCGGTCGACGCAGTGCGTGAGTCGACTGCGCGAAATCATCACGAACTCGGCCACGCTCGACATGCGGACGCCTTCTTCGGGTCCTTCCGCGATGACCACGAGCACGGTGTAGTCCGCGATCGAGAGTCCGTGCTGTTCGGTGAGGTCGGTGTCGAGCCGAATCAACAGCTGGGTGGAGAGGCGGAGCTGACTACGCCAGAGCATCTGGTCTGGTGACCCCGCCCATGGCGCTCCCGACGCAGTTCGAATGTCGTCAGGGACCACGGAGGAAGTCGCGACCATCGGATTCGCCGGTTCGTCCGACAGTGCCTTCTTCGCCACGCTTGTAGGTTACCGACGGCCGACGAGCTGAACACACGCAAGCGACAAGAACTACAGAAACCCGAGCGGGTCATAGCGTTTCCCCAGCACGGCCGCCGGATCGGTCCCCAAGACCTGCTCGATCACCGTCGAATAGATCCGACGGAAGTCGGTCGTGACTTTGAGGTCACCGTCGACCAGGTCGCTCAGACTGGGATAGTCAGCGTGCATACCACCGCGTACGCCGTGGCCGAGGACGATCACGGGACCAGCGGTGCCGTGATCGGTGCCGAGCGAGAGATTGGGCGCAACCCGTCGACCGAACTCGGAGTACACGACCACGACCACATCACTGGCCATTGGATCCGTGGCGATGTCGGCCAGAAACTTCGACAGACCTCGATCGATCACTCCAAGGAGACCTGCGTGAGTACCGAGCTCGTTGGCATGGGTATCGAAGCCGCCGAGCGAAACCGAATAGACGCGCGTCGCGACCTTCGCTCGGATGAGCGTGGCCACCTCGCCCAACTGGCGGTCGAGCACCGAGTACTTCCCGTCGTTGGCCGCCACCCCTTCGAGGTTCACAGCCGCCGTGCCCTGCGTGCCGTTTTTCAGAATGGGGCCAACCTGTGCGCTGACCCGCAGCAGGTCGGCACCGGTGTCGGCGATCCGCCCGGCCCACGCGCCGAGTTCCGTCGAGGGTGACGTGCGGACGCTCTCGAGATAGGCGTTGGTGAGTGGAGCACCGCCGGGAAGGTTGAACGAACCATTTGGGATGGCCGAGGCGCTGCTCTTGGCTCCGACCAGGGCACGCGGCACGGAGGGACCGATCGACAGCATGCGCATCGGGTCGGCACCGACGGCGTCGTGCCATCGGCCGAGCCACCCGGTGAGATCGACCCGGTCGGGAACACCCGACTGCCAGATGTCCATCGAGCGGAAGTGGCTTCGGTTCGGCGATGGATAACCGACACCGGGCACGATTCCCACCTTGCCCTGATCGAAGAGCACCTTCACGCCCGAAAACGAAGGGTGGAAGCCGAGCGCGTCGTTGATCCGAAGGGTCTGGTCGGCGGGGATACCGGCGGCACCGCGGACGGAGGCGTAGACGGGATCTTGGGTGGGCACGATGGTGTTGATGCCGTCGTTGCCGCCGTAGAGCGTCACGAGAACGAGGATGCCCTGGCCGGGCTTCCGGGCGGCGAGCACCGGTGCCTGGGTTCGAGGAGCGCCCGAGGCCGACGAACCGACGCCGACGAGCAACGACGGAGCGCTCACCGCCGCGGCGACCACGCCGAGGCCACCAAGGACCTCGCGACGGGTGAGCGAGCGACCATCGGGAAGGGTAAGTGGAAGCTCGGAGTGATCCACGATGGTCTCGTTTCGAATAGGCGAAGCTCGCATGATCGGCACCTTCTCAGGCGAGGACGAATTCGGGACTGGCGAGGGCGAGGGCAAGCTGCGCCTTCGGCGATGGAGCCTTCTGCAATCCAGCCCTGGTTGCCGCGCTCCAACCATCGACGCTGAGCTGACGGGCAATTGCGTCGGGACGACCCGGCGCG
>JAYSTV010000606.1:0-5099 GCA_043719425.1 Acidimicrobiia bacterium
GCTCCCGTGCTGGCCGCCGTCGGCATGGTCGCGACCTGGGCGGCCGCGTCGAACACGCCAATGAGTGCGGCGGTCATGGGGGCGGAACTCTTCGGGCCAATCGGACTCGTGGTGTTCCTGCCGTCCAACCTGATCGCCGCCGTCGTGTCCGGCCGACACAGCGTCTACCTCGGCCAGCGTTAGCCGCGTCGCCGCGACCTGCTCATTTTCGGGCGGCGAGAACCGATTGGCGATGATCATCGTCGATCTGAACGACAGCCGACTCGAAGATGAGCAGGTCGCAGTGGGCGGCCGTTGGCGCTGTGTTTCGGCGCCGCCGCAGTGTCGCGTTTGGTTAGATCTTGTGGCCGTTGGCGCTGTGTTTCGGCGCCGCCGCAGTGTCGCGTTTGGTTAGATCTTGTGGCCGTTGGCGCGAATCCGCGCCATGGCGTCGTCGACGCCGATCACATCGACCGTCTTCAAGCCACGAGCGGAAAGGGTCAGCGTGACCCACTTCTTCTCGCTCTGCACCCACACCCGGTGCTTGTGGATGTTCGCCTTGAACGTACGCTTGGTTTTGCGGTTCGAGTGCGAAACGTTGTTGCCGAAGCCCATGGACCGGCCGGTAAGCATGCAGATGTTGGACATAGCGGCTCCAAGAGCGTGAGACGGAAGGCTGTCAAGGATAGTCGCTCGACAGAACGGTCCCGCACAGCACCCGCCCGAGCCGGGCAGGATGGAGCGCTATGGCAGTCATTGACCTGAATTGTGACCTCGGCGAATCCTTCGGTTCGTGGCGCATGGGCGATGATGCGGCCCTGCTCGACGTTGTGACCAGCGCCAACGTGGCGTGCGGGTTCCATGCGGGTGATCCCCGGACGATCCGTCGGACCGTCGAAATGGCCGTCGCCCGGGGCGTGGTGGTCGGTGCGCACGTGGCCTATCCGGACCTCGTCGGTTTTGGTCGACGGGCGATCGACGTGGAGCCTGACGACCTCGAAGCCGATGTCCTCTACCAACTGGGCGCGCTCGACGCGATGTGCCGGGTGGCCGGAACCGTGGTTCGCTACGTGAAACCCCATGGCGCGCTCTATCACCGGGTCAACGCCGACCCCGGTCAGGCGGGCGCGCTCGCGCAGGCGGTGGCGGCCTTCAACCCGGCCCTGGTCCTCCTTGGCGCCGCCGGGCCGATGATCGAAGCCGCCGCTCGATGTGGCCTGCGCGTCGTTGGGGAAGGTCTGACCGATCGCGCCTATCGGGCCGACGGCTCGCTCGTCCCGCGATCCGAGCCCGGCGCCGTGCATGCGGACTGCGCCACCGTCACCGCGCAGGCGCTCGCGCTCGCTTCTCAGCCGAGCATGGGTTCGTTGTGCGTCCACGGAGATACCCCGGGGGCCGTCGATCACGCTCGGGCGGTGCGGGCCGGGCTGACCCGGGCTGGCTACCAGCTGGCGTCGTTCGTGTAGTTGACGATGTCGCTCCGCTGGCGGCCGTATGGCTCGCAGGGTCTGCTGGTCGAGCTCGATTCGACCGACGAGATTCATGCCCTGCACCGTCTGGCTTGTGGGCATTCCGACGTCGCCGAGAGTGTGCCCGGAGCAACCACGCTCCACGTTTCGGCCCGGAACGCCAGCCTTACCACGACCGGTTTGGCCGGTTTGGCCGACCTTCTCGAGTCCCTTCTCAACGAAGGGTCGTTGGCGGAACCGACGTTGCCGTCGCGGATTCACGTTGTCGACGTGACCTACGACGGGGCCGACCTGGCCGACGTCGCCACCCTCACCGGGCTGCGCGTCGACGAGGTGATTGAGCGTCACACCACGCCGACGTACGTCGTCGCCTTCCTCGGCTTCTCGCGTGGCTTTGCGTATCTCGCCGGACTTGACCCGACGATCGTTGTGCCGCGACTGACCACGCCGCGCACGTCGGTACCGTCGGGGTCGGTGGCCATGGGGGCGGGTTACACCGGCATCTATCCGGCGTCTTCACCCGGTGGTTGGCGGCTACTCGGCCGAACCGACGCGCAATTCTTCGACGAAAACGCCGACCCTCCCAGCCGCCTCGCTACGGGCGACCGCGTCACGTTTCGGGCGGTGTGACCTGTGTTCGTGGTTCGTCGAGTTGGCGCGTTGGTTACGGTGCAAGACGACGGGCGTCGAGGCCGGGCTCACCAGGGCATCGCCCGGTCTGGGGCGTTCGATACTGCGGCCATGGCGCTCGGCAATCGTCTCGTCGGCAACCCGGAAGGTGCGGCGGTGTTGGAAGCGTTGCTCGGATCGCTCACGTTGGTTGTCTCGGCGCCATGCGTGGTGGCGGTGACCGGCGCCGCAGTCGATGTGTCGGTGAACGGACGCGCCGTCGGCCAAAACGTGGCGGTCGCGCTCGTCGCCGGAGACGTGTTCGACATTGCTATGCCTACTGAAGGTCTGCGCGTGTATGTTGCCGTTCGGGGCGGGGTCGGCGGGCCGACCGTGTTGGGGAGTCGCTCGTATGACACGCTCGGACGAATCGGTCGAGCACCGCTTGCGTCCGGTGACGACATCATCAGCGCGCATATGGACTGCCCCGAGCCGCCATGGTTTGAACCCGTTCCGGTGGCCCGTCTCGCCCAACCGGCGATGCTCGACCTTGACCGTGGACCGCGCCGGGACTGGATCACCGACGACGCCGCCCACACGCTGGTGACGACGACATGGACCGTGGCCTCCTCCATCGATCGCACCGGTGTCCGCCTGATCGGTCCCGCACTCGATCGGCCCGAACACCTCGTCGGCATCGAGCTACCGAGTGAAGCCATGATCCCCGGCGCTGTCCAGGTTCCGACCGACGGCCAGCCGATCATCCTCGGCCCCGATTGCGGCACGACCGGCGGCTATCCCGTCGTCGCCGTGGTGACCCGCTCATCGCTCAACTCGGTCGGCCAGCTTCGCCCCGGCAACACCGTCCGCTTCCGCCTCGAGCTAGCGCGACCCCGTACGATCGGGCCATGCCTCTCACCGGAACCTACGTCCCCAGCACCCTGAAGTGGGTGGCCGATCAGGTCGAGCTCTACGAGCGGACCGGCGGCCGCGAAGGAGGCACGCTTCGAGAGTCCGGCATCCCGGTCATTCTCGTGACCATGAGGGGGGCGAAGAGTGGCGACGTCCGCAAGATTGCGCTGATGCGGGTGGAGCATGAGGGCGAGTACGCACTCGTTGCGTCGATCGGCGGCGCGCCGAAGAACCCGGCGTGGTTCGCCAACCTCAAAGCCGACCCCAACGTGATGATTCAGGACGGTCCCGAGCCCTTCGGCGCTGTCGTCCGTGAAGTCACTGGCGTCGAGCGAGAGCTGTGGTGGGAACGGTCGGTCGCGGTGTTCCCGACATATGCCGACTACAAGGCGAAGACCGAGCGAGTGATTCCGGTGCTGATCGCCTCACCCGTTCGCTGACGGCCACCTCCGTTCGACGAACCGAGGTGAATAGCCCTCATCCTTGCGGGCGACCTCTCTCGCGACCAGCGCGGCCTACAGGCCGGGGAGGGTGGGGTGGCCGGCCTGGAGGACGGTTTCGACCTCGTCGGCGGAGAGCGCGTGGCCGGCCAGGTAGCCCTGCACGTAGGCGCACTGGAGGGCCTGGACCTGGGCCAACTGGGTCTGGCGTTCCACGCCGACGGCCACCACATCGGCGCCGAGCGACCCGGCCAGCGATACCGCCATGCCGACCAGGTCTGACGAATCCATGCCGTCGGTCCGGTCAAGGGCTTCGACGAGGGCGCGATCGAGTTTGATCTGGTGCAGCGGAAGGCGCTGCAGGGTACGCAGCGAGGTGGTTCCGCCGCCGAAATCGTCGATGGCCAGACGAACGCCGGCCCGGCCCAGAATGGCGAGGGCCTCCTCGCCGACCGGCGTGAGTGACGGCAGCGCGGCCTCGGCCACGTCGAGACCGACGTCGCGCGGCGACAGGCCCGACGCCGAAATCGTGGCCAACACGGTCTCGGCAAAACCCGGCCGCAGGATCTGCGCGGGGACGGCGTTGATCCACAGCTGGAGCGGCACCCGGTAACGCTCGCGCCATGACGCCACCTGGCGACACGCCTCGCGCAGGGCCCAGTCGCCGATGGCATGGATGGTTTCGAGGCCGACGAGACGGTCGATGAACACCGACGCGGGGAGCAGGCCGAGGGTCGGATGCTGCCACCGCAAGAGCGCTTCGACGGCGACCACCCGGCCGGTGGCCGATTCGACCTCGGGTAGGAAGTGCACCCGGAAGTCGCGGGCGGCGAGGGCGGCGCGTGCCGTTGCGTCGGTCACGATCGGCCCGGCCGCGTCGGCGACGGCGCGGCTCGTCCCTCCAGTCGAAGTGGGGACCGTCGGTGCCGGGGGTGGCGACGTCGTGGTCGTCGGTGTGGTTGGCAGATCGAGCGACGGCTGGTTGACGGCGGCTGATCCCGTTGCTCCCTCGTAGACCTGCCACCGACCTCGGCCGGCCCGTTTGGCCTGGTAGAGCGCGATGTCGGCGCGGTTGATGAGCTCATCGGGCGAGGTGTTCGGATCGGTGACCACGGCGATGCCGATACCGGTTGACACATCGGCCGGCGCGCCGCCGGCCATGACCGGGGTGTCTTCGAACGCCGCGAGGATTCGTCGAGCCGTGGCTGCGCCCTCATCGATGGTCCGCAACTCGGACAGGAGGACGGCAAACTCGTCTCCGCCGAGGCGGGCCACGAGATCCTCTCGACGAATCACCCGGCGCAACGTGTCGGCCACCTGGCGGAGAACGTCGTCGCCAGCGGCGTGGCCATGGGTGTCGTTGACCTTCTTGAATCCATCGAGATCGAGAAACAACACCCCCGACATGCCGGCGTGACGTTCGAGGCGGGCAATGGTGCGCTGCACCGACTCGCGAAAGGCCAGGCGGTTGGCGAGTCCGGTAAGCATGTCGCTGCGAGCCTGGTGGACCAGCTCGGCTTCAGCCTGCTTGCTCGGTGTCACGTCGGTAGCGAACCCCTCGACCCCGAGGACGATCGGCACGCCGCGTTCGTCGGCCGGACCGAGAATTGGGGCGAGGCGAAGGAACTGCCACGAGATCTGGCCGTTGCGTCGCAGCATCCGGATGGTCATCGGCCGCTCACAGCGGGAG
>JAYSTV010000607.1:0-2105 GCA_043719425.1 Acidimicrobiia bacterium
CGGAGCACACGTCGTATCGGGACCTGAAGTCGTACCGTCGAAAGAGGGTGCTCGGCTGATGACCGTACTCGGCTTGAACGAAAAGCTTGACGGCCGTGACCGCTTTGAGGCCCCCCTCCTCGTCGTCAATTCCGTCACACTCCGTTTTGGTGGCGTGATCGCAGTCGGGGATGTTTCTTTTGAGGTGCGCAACAATGAGCTCTTCGCGATCATCGGTCCGAATGGTGCGGGGAAGACGTCGATCCTGAACTGCTTGAACGCCGTGTACCGCCCGCAGGAGGGTTCGATCAAGCTCAAGGGCGTCGAGTTGGTCGGCACAAAGCCCACCTTTACCGTCGAGCAAGGAATTGCCCGGACCTTCCAGAACATCGGTCTCTTCAAGAATCTCGACGTGGTCTCGAATCTGATGCTCGGTCGTCATCACCTGATGACGGGCGGCTTTCTATCGGGTCTCCTGTACCGAGGAAAGGCGCGTCGTGAGGAGTTTGGTCATCGTCGCCGGGTCGAAGAGGTCATGGAGCTTCTTGATCTGCACTACTTCAGAGGTCAGCCGGTCGGACTCCTTCCGTACGGTGTCCAAAAGCGGATGGAGTTGGCGAGAGCGCTTTGCATGGATCCGAAGCTTCTCCTCCTCGACGAACCGGTTGCCGGCATGAATGCCACCGAAACTGAAGATATGGCGAGATACATTTTAGAAATAAAAGAGGAACTGGATGTGTCAATGATCTTGGTTGAGCACGACATGCACATGGTCATGGATCTAGCCGAACGCCTTGTTGTGCTGGACTTCGGTGTCAAAATCGCAGAAGGAACCCCGGCAGAGATTAAGAAGGACCCACGTGTAATTGCGGCATACCTTGGTGCTGAGGCATGAACACGGAAGGGTGTCTCGGGGCAGTACTACATCGAGCGGTGACGAACCCGGTGGACGTTGCCCTACGTTTTCATCACCTAGGCGTATGGGAGCAGACGACCTGGCATCAGTATGCGGAGTCCATAGATGCAGCAGCGCGCGGGCTCGGGAATCTTGGCGTGGTGCCGGGCTCGCGCGTCGGCCTGGTCGCCGAGAACTCACCCTCGTGGCTGGTTGCCTTCTTTGCCGTCCAGCGTTGTGGGGCCGTCGTCGTCGTTCTTTCGCCAGAATCGTCGGGCAACACGGTCTGGTCAGTTTTGGCGTCGCAGTCAGTCGTCGCTGTGATCGTCGGCGATCAGGAACAGTTCGACAAGATCGAGGAGGCCCGGATCGTTGGGAAGCTTCCGAGCGTCGGTCATATCGTGGTCATTGCTACTCGCGGGATGCGTCGCCTTGATGTTCCATCGATTGATGCCAACCCAACGGTGCTGTCGTGGTCGAGGATTACTGCCAGCGTCGCGGACACGGTCGGCGTGTCTTTCCCGGATGTGACCGATGATTCCGTCGCGATAGGGCTTGTTGACGAACATGGTGCGATTCGCGAGCGAACCCACACCGAATTGCGCGCGGACGCGCACAACGCAGTGTCGTCCGCTTCAACAACCTCGAGTGACGAGTGCATGGCGCTTGGCTCGTTTGCCAACGCGACGTCCCTCACGGATGATGTCTTGGCCCACGCGATCTCGGGAATGACAATCTCGATGAGTCCCGTTCCGGAATTGCTGCTGCGGGAAATTCCCGAGGTTCGTCCCACTCTCCTGGCAGCACCGAGCAGCACACTTGCGAGGATTCACGCCGATGCTCAGAGGCGAGCAAGCCGCACGAAGGGTGTAAAGCGGATCGCCTATCGCGCCGCGCTTCGCCGAGGGGCGAAGCTCGATCCGAGACCCCCGAATGCGATCTCCCCGCTGGTAATCACGACATCTGTCATCATGTTTCTGGCGTTCCTGCTGGCATCATTAATGGATTCCGAGCGTCCGCTGAGTCGTCTTGGCCCTTCCTTTCTCCTGCTCTTCGGTTTCGGGGCAGTGGTGGTCCTTGGCGGCTTCGCTGCGCGTCGAGCAGTGCGCAACCAGTATGGACTCGGGAGGGTGCGCTCGGTCGTGTCGTATGGCGAGCCTCTCGATCCGGGAGTTCTCCAATGGTTTCGCTCGATCGGCGTTCACGTCCACGATCGGAAGTCTGACGAGAA
>JAYSTV010000608.1:0-5082 GCA_043719425.1 Acidimicrobiia bacterium
GGCGCGTCCACCGTCAGCGGCTTGCCCGACGCATCGACGACTGACACGATGGCCGACGTGCCCCGTCGCTCGCCTCCGTCGGCAAAGGTGAGGTAGGCATCGGCCATCTCCAGCGGACTCACCGCCGCCGTACCGAGCACCAACGACGGGAACTTCGGAATGTCCGACACGATCCCGGCCCGCCCGGCGGCATCGACTACCCGCTCGACCCCCACGCGCGCGTCGAGAATGAGCGACGCGAACGCAGTGTTGGCCGAAAGCGCGGTGGCATCACGCAGGGTGATCGTGCCGTAGGCCTTCCCGCCGTAGTTGCGAACGTTCCACGGTCCACCACCGGCGCCGGCTCCGTCGAACACTGCCGTGGCGGGCGCATCGGCGGTGTCGTCGAGCGTCTTGCCGGCCTCCAACGCGGCCGCTAGCGCAAACGGTTTGAACGACGACCCGGCCGCCCGACCTCGTCCACCGAAGCCCCGACCGACCGCCAAGTTGACCTGCGATGTCGCCCACGAACGGCCCCCGACCATGGCCAGCACCCGGCCCTCGCCGTCGAGCACGACCGCGGCTGCCGACGGGGCATCGGTCCGAGCCAGAACCCCGCGATAGGCCGCGTCGCGTGCCGAACGTTGTACTCGTAGGTCCAGCGTGGTCCGCACCCGGAGGCCCCGACGGCCGACGGGCGACGGGCCATAGGAATTCACCAACTCGCGCCGCACGTAGTCAACGAAGAATTCCACACCAGCATCAGCCACCGCGTAGCGCACGCCCCCGCGCGGCGTGGTGCGAGCGAGCACACCGCCCTCGCCAACCAATGGAACCGCTTCCGCGCCAACCCGCTCGGCCTCCGTGATCACTCCGGTCTCACGCAATGCGGTGAGGACCGACGACCGTCGAAACCGTGCCCGCTCTGGATCACGGGTGGCATCAGTGGACTCCGGCCCCCGAATCAGGGCAGCGAGATAGGCCGCCTGAGCGAGCGACAGCTCGGCGGCGGCCACGCCAAAGTAGGCGTCGGCAGCCGGGCCGATGCCGTAGGCGCCGCGCCCGAAATAGACGGTGTTCAGGTAGCGCTCCAGGATCTCGTCCTTCGACAGACGCTGTTCGAGCCGCACCGACAACGCCGCTTCGCGCAGCTTGCGACGAAGCGAGGCCTCGTTGCCCACGTAGACATTTTTCACATATTGCTGGGTGATCGTCGATCCCCCTTGACGAACCGAACCGGAGCGAACGGCTCGCCACACGGCCCGGCTGATCCCTACCGGATCGACTCCGGAGTGCTCGTAGAACCGTCGATCCTCGGCGGCCACGACCGCTTCACGGGCAATGGGGGCAATCTCCGCCAAGGCCAGACGTTCCTCGGGTCGACCGGTCACGATCGTGGCGATGCGCACCCCGCGGGCGTCGTCGATGACGAGCTGCTGCAGGGGGACGCGCGCCGCCGGAATATGGGTGCTCGCCACGAGCACGACAAACACGCCGGCCAACGCCACCACGAGCACGACCAGGGCCAACATGGCCCGCACGAGCAGCCGACGCGCCCGCTGCATGGGCCGGCGCGGCTGGACCTCCGGCGGCGCCGGGTTGGAGCGAGCGGCGATCCGTCAGCCCGTCGCCGTGGTGGCCGGTCGACCCACGCGGAACACGCGGATCAGGTGATTCCAGCGGCACTCGGCGCACACCTCAACGACGTAGCAAGTGTATTCGCCTCGTTGTTTGGAGAACTGATCGAGTTCCTTGGCCTTGGTTATGCACCGGCCGAAGGCGGGAAGGCGTCCGCCGAACACATACGTCAGCGACACCAACGACGACTCGTCGCAGATCGGGCAGGGCTCCGGCATCGGCGTGCCCACTTCGGCTGCCGCCCGGATCAGCTCGGGGTGGGCGTCGCACACATCACGACGACCAAGGCGGCCGCGTTTGTGTTCGTTGATCAGATGACGACGGGCGAGGCGGTAGTCGACCTGCCCCGAACGGGCGTCGTCGGCTCCTTTGATCGCGGCGGCTCGGAACGACACGGGGCGAAAGCGTATTGCCCCGCGGGCACCATGCGGTGTCCGACGCAGCGGTGGCGACCCGTCGAGAACAATGGGCGCATGTGGAATACCGCCCTCGTCACCGGAGCGTCATCGGGAATTGGTGAGGCGTTCGTTCGTCAGCTCGCCGCCGCGGGCACCAATGTCATCGTCGTGGCTCGTCGACGCGAACGCCTGGAGACCCTCGCCAAAGGACTTTCCGGCATCGAGGTGCTCGTGGCCGACCTCGCCGCCGACGCCGGCGTTCGGGCGGTCGAGGCGCGACTCGCCCAGGGTGACGTGGACCTGCTGGTGAACAACGCTGGGTTCGGGAACAACGGACCCTTTCACACCCTCCACGCGACCGACGCGGCGAACGAAATCGCGGTGAATATCGTGGCCCTCGCCCGTCTCACGCTTGCCGCCACCGGCCCCATGGTCGCCAACCGCCACGGTGGCATTCTTAACGTGTCGTCGGTGGCCTCATTTCAGGCCGCACCGGGGTTCGGCAGCTACGCCGCCACGAAGGCCTTCGTGACCAACTTCAGCGAAACGATTCACGAAGATCTCAAGCCTCATGGCGTGAAGGTCACGGCGCTGTGCCCCGGGCTGACCCACAGCGAGTTCCACGCCACTGCCGGAATTGCTGACTACAGCGGGTATCCCGCCTTCGTGTGGCAGAGCGCCGACGAGGTCGCCGCTTACGGCCTCAAGGCGCTGGAGCGCAACACATGCCTCGCCGTACCCGGTGCCCCGAACAAGGTCCTCACGAGCGTGGCCGGCCTGCTTCCTCGTGCCGTCACGCGGCGGGCGGCAGCGGCCACCCGTCGCTAGCGCGCCCTACGTGCGCTGGGCTTGGCGAGTTCGCTCGTCACTCGATCGAGAAAGGCGAATCGGTCGGCATCAACCGCGCGATCATTGCCGTAGAACGCAATCCACGCCGTGCGACACCGTCGACCACACATGGATCGCAACCCCCTCAGAAGCACGCGTTTCCCGGGTTCACCCTGGAGGGAATTCATGAACTTGCTCGAGCCGTGGGTGGTGACCACGTCGATCGACGACACGTTTGTCAGGAGACCCTTCACCCGTCTACCGTTCGCCGGCACCGCATACGCCACACCTTCACACCAGACGCGATCAAACCATCCCTTCAGCATCGCGGGTTGACCCCCGAACCACGTCGGATAGACGAACACCAGACCGTCGGCCCATCGAAGCAATTCAATATGCGCGCGTATTTGTGGCCAACTCGCCGCGTTCGCCCGGTCACGCCATTCGTCGCGCGTCAGATGCGCCTGGAAATCCTCTGCGTACAGATCAATCGACCGAACTTCATGGCCACCTGTCTCCAGCGTGGCAATGGATCGCTCCGCCAACGCCTGTCCAAAACTGGTTGGTACCGGATGACAGACGATCACCAAAAACCGGCGACCGGCGATCCCGCGCCGATGTCGGCGGTGAGCGGTCAACGATGTGACAGATGCCGGCGCTCGACTCATCGCAACGCCATCCTCGAACGGACCTTCGTCAAGAACTCGGAGCGGGTGGCAACGGTGGACCGATCGAGGCTGTAGAGGGCGATCCACCGAGCCCGACAGCGCAGCGGCGGCGCGAGCACGCGGACGCAGCGCAGCACATTTCGCCGGCCGCCGTCGTTGAAGATCCGCATCGCCGTGCGCGACGAGCCGTAGGTCGAGATCCCAACGACCTCTCGCAGGTTTCCGAGACCCGGCTTCACCTTGTTGGTAACCGGGTCGAGCACGAACGAAACGCCGGGGACCAACACGCGATCAAGCCAGCCCTTGAGGATCGCCGGGAGTCCCCACCACCAGGTCGGATACACGAACACCAAACCCTGCGCCTCACGCACCAGATCGGCATACCGCACCACCTGGGCGCTGAGCATCGGGGTTGGCGTCTCGTAGGCCACTCGTTCGTCGTGCGAGAGTCGCGGATCAAACTCCTCCGCGTACAGATCAATCACGTCGACGTGGTGACCGGCCGACCGTAACCCGTCGACGGCGGCCGAACACAACGCCGAGGAGAAGCTCTCCGGATCCGGATGGGCAAACACGACGAGGTAGCGAAGCGATCCCTGGGAACGCATGGCGGTTGACAGTCCTTTGATCGACGGTGTCGTGCGAACCCATCGAAATCGGTAGTTCTTCGTCGACTGTTACCCACCAGTCGCGACCCGCACGCACGAACGTCGGGGCCCCCATGGTGCCCGCAACCACGACGGCCCGCAAGGACCAGATGCGCTGCTGGCTGTTTGCGAGGTCGGTCAGGTCAGGTCAAGTTCGGTACTTCCACCATTGCTCAAGCAGACGGTGGGCCGTCTCCGCATCGAAGGGGCCGTGCTCGATCCGGTTGTCGGCCAACATGGCCAACGCCTCCCCTACGGAGCGACCCGGTGCGATCCCGAGATGGGCCATCACGTCGGCGCCGTCGAGCACCGGGGCCATGGAAAGGTCCTCCCGCGTGGCGAGCTCCGCGAGGCCGCGGCGGACGGCGGCCGCCCCCGATTCGTCACCGCACCGCTCGACCAACGAGACCAGCCGATCAAGGCGCGTCCCCGCGGCCAACACGAGTCGCCGATACTGCGGATCGGTCTGTGGCCCGACGAAGGACCCATGCAGCCCAACGAGCGCGCTCACGTCGTCGACGATCTCGCCTGGAAACTTCAGCGACGACACCTGGTAGCGGGCCTCCTCGGCCGTCAGCGCGGCGAGTACCGACACACTGGCCAGTCGAAGACCGAGATCCGGCGGGCTCAGGCGAAGCGCGTGACTCACCTGGGTGCGCCGGTGTTCGTCGGCCAGCGCCGTCCAGCGGGGAGCGGCAAAGGCCAGTAGACCCGTAGTGGCGAGCAGGTCCAGACCCGGCGCCGGGGCGTCGAGCATCAGGAGCAACGACAGCTCGTCCCGGATGCGTTCGGCCGAGACGATGGCGAGACGCTCGCGGAGGGCGGCGATGGCCTGAACCAGATCGAGGTCGGCCACCAGCTCGTACTTGGCGACAAACCGGGCGGCGCGCAGCATGCGCAACGGATCGTCGGAGAAACTCACCA
>JAYSTV010000609.1:0-12213 GCA_043719425.1 Acidimicrobiia bacterium
ATCCGTCGGCCGAGATCATTGCCTACCGCGATGGCTATGCCGGCCTGCTCACCGGGAACTCGTTCGTGGTGAGTGCGGCCGGTCGGGCCGAGGCCCATCATCTGCACGCACTCGGCGGGAGTCCGATCGGCAACAGCCGGGTGAAGCTGACCAACGTGGCCGACTGCGTGAAGCGGGGGTTGGTCGCCGAGGGTCAGAATCCGCTCGCTGTTGCCGCCGATCGGCTGTCCGCCGATCGTGTCGATGTCTTGCACACCATCGGGGGCGACGACACGAACACCACGGCGGCCGACCTCGCGGCTTATCTGGCGGAGCACTCGTATGCGCTGACGGTGGTTGGTCTGCCCAAGACGATCGACAACGACGTCTTCCCGATCGCCCAAACGCTCGGGGCCCTCAGCGCCGCACAATACGGGGCGGAGTTCTTCGAGCATTTCGTGTTTGAGGGCACCGCGAATCCACGGTCGCTCCTCGTGCATGAAGTGATGGGTCGCAACTGTGGTTGGCTCACGGCGGCGACGGCGCGTGCCTATCGCGCTCGGTTGGCGGCACGCTCACGGTCGTTGGCGCCGGCGTTCGGCATGGACGCGTCGTACCTCGATCTCGACGCGGTCTACGTGCCCGAGTCGCCGGTGGATCTTGCCGCGGAGGCGGCCCGCTTGCGTGCCGTCATCGATCGCAAGGGCACGGCCAACGTGTTCGTGAGCGAGGGCGCCGGAGTGGCCGACATCGTCAACGAAATCATCGCCGCCGGCGGCGAGGTCGACCGCGACGCGTTCGGGCACGTCCGTCTCGACAAGGTGAATGTGGGTGGATGGTTCTCGAAGAAGTTCGCCGACCTGGTCGGGGCGGAGAAGGCGCAGGTGCAAAAGTCCGGTTACTTCGCCCGGTCGGGTCCAGCTAACGAGGAGGACCTGGCCCTGATTGCGTCGATGGTGTCGGTCGCCGTTGCGTCGGCGCAAGCTGGGGTGAGCGGCGTGATTGGCCACGACGACGATCGCGGTGGAGAGCTTCGGGCGATCGAGTTCCCCCGGATCAAGGGCGGCAAGCACTTCGACCCGTCGACTCCGTGGTTCGTGGCCATGCTGAAGGAGATTGGCCAGGCGTAGTCTGCGTCAGTACGTGGCCGCTCGGCGGCGAGCAGATTCGGCGCCGATCGCCCCGCTCTGACGATTTTGTTTTGGTGACGGTAGGGTCGGGTCATGACTAAGGCTCGTTCCGTTTCCCGTTCCCGTGTTGTCAACGCCACGCCCGCGGCGGTGTTCGATGTCCTCGCTGATCCGTCGCAGCATCCACTCATCGACGGATCCGGCACGGTCAAGGCGGCTCGGCCCGGCGTGCCGAAACGGCTGTCAATGGGGTCAACCTTCGGGATGACCATGAAGCTCGGCGCGCCGTACAAGATCGAGAACACGGTGATGGAGTTCGAGGAAAACACTCGGATCGCGTGGCGTCACTTCGGTGGCCATCGCTGGCGCTATGAGCTGGAGGCGGTCGACGGTGGGACCAAGGTAACGGAGACGTTCGATTGGTCCACGTCGAAGTCACCCTTCATGATCGAGTTGATGCAGGCGCCAAAGCGCAATGCGAAATCGATGGAGAAGACCCTCGAACGACTGGCGGAACGGTTCGCTCCGGCCGCGTGAGCGGCTACCGCCTCGTTACTTCGGCAGAGTCGGAGCGGGCCCAGCGTCACGCCGCGTTTGGTCTGCGCGCTGAAGGTCTGCGCGCTGGTGATCGGGTGGCCATCATCGCTGGCAACGCGCCAGAGGTACTCGCCGTTGCTCTCGGTGCCTTGCGCTCGGGAGTGATCCCGGTGATGATCAATGCCGCTCTGACGCCCAGTGAGCTCTCGGTGATACTCGACGACTGCGTTCCGTCGTTGGTGCTCAACGATGCCGGGGTCGCTGCGCTGGCCTCGGGTGATGGTTCGAGTGACCTCTCGCCGGCGCCGTTGGCCAGACCGATGCACTACACGTCGGGAACGACGGGGCGGCCGAAGGGCGTGTGGTCCGGGCTGCTGGGTGACGACGGTGCGTCATCGCTCCTGGGCGAGGAGCGATCCTTGTGGGGCTTTGCTGCGACCGATGTGAACCTGGTGTGCTCACCGCTGTACCACTCCGCCCCGTTGCGCTTCGCCGCAGGAACACTGCTCGCCGGAGGCGATGTGGTCGTGCTCGATAGGTTCGCACCGTCGTCGGCGCGGGCGGCGGTGGCAGAGCACGGCGTGACCTCTGCGTTCATGGCGCCGGCCCATCTGCAACGGCTCTTCGAGGATGGTCTGCGCGCCGATGAAGTGGCGTCGTTTCGCCTTCTCGCTCATGCGGGCGCGCCCTGCCCGGCGATTGTGAAAGAGCGCGCAGTCGAGACGTTCCCCGCCGACGCAGTCTGGGAGTTCTACGGCTCCACCGAGGGGCAGTTCACGGCGTGCTCAACCGCGGATTGGCAGGCTCGGCCGGGATCGGTTGGCCGTGCCCGTCCGGGTCGTGCGCTGACCGTCGACGGTGACACCAGAACGATCTGGTGCGAAGTTCCTTCGTATGCGCGCTTTTCGTATTGGGGAGACGAACCGAAGACGGCGGCGGCGTGGCGGAGCGATGCCTTTAGTGTTTTCGACATTGGTCGACTTGATGATGACGGGTTCTTGTACCTCGATGGCCGAAGGGACGACCTGATCATCAGCGGGGGAGTCAACGTGTACCCGCTCGAAGTTGAGATTGCCCTCGGTCGCGGCCCCGGAGTGACCGAGGTGGCGGTCTTTGGTATCGACGATGACCGTTGGGGTCAACAGGTCGTGGCCGCGGTCGTTGGCCGCGTTGACGCCGAGACGCTGCGGATTTTCGCGGCGGAAGTGTTGGCCCCCTACAAGCGTCCGAAGCGCTACGTCCTAGTCGACGAAATCCCCAAGACGCCCACCGGCAAGGTCCGCCGATCGAGACTGGGCGCCGACCTGGGTCTCTAGAGTTTGATCACACAGCGCGCTCAGCGAGCGCAGGCATCCACACCGGCGGCGGGTCAATCCACGAGCGCTCGGAGGCGTTCCCGTAATAGCGGGTGGAGTGCAGTGCCGGCGGCGACGACGAGATGGCGTGATGGTTCGTCGTCGACGAGGCCGGTGGACAGGCCACCGGCTTCGCGGACGATAACGGAACCACCGCAGAGATCCCAGGCGTTGCAGCCGCGTTCGTAGTACGCATCGACTCGGCCGGAGGCGACGAAACAGAGATCGAGGGCGGCCGAACCGGCACGCCGTATGTCGCGAATCTCCGGCAGGAGGGTACTGACAATGCCGCCCTGCCAGGCCCGCAACGAGGCGTCGTAGCCGAAACCGGTAGCGATAAGCGCGCTTGCCAACGCGTGGCATCCCGAAACGTGAAGTGGTCGATCGTTGCAGCGCGCTCCGCCGCCAATGCTCGCGGTGTAGGTCTCGCGCAGCATGGGCGCATCGACCACGCCAACGGACGCGATGCCATCGATCTCTATGCCGACCGAGACACTCCACTGCGGCTGACCGTAGAGATAGTTGGTCGTTCCGTCGAGCGGATCGATGACCCATTGCACACCGGATGTGCCGACTGTGTCGGTGCCCTCTTCGCCGAGGATGCCGTCATGCGGTCGAGCCGCCAAGATCCCATTCACGAGGAGTCGTTCTGCTCCCCGGTCCATCTCGCTGACCATGTCACTGGAACTCGACTTCGTTTCGAGGGCAACTCGCTCCTCGTACAGTCCGCTGAGTAAGAACGCACCGGCTTCGGCGGCGAGGCGTCGGGCCAGGGTCAGAAGTTCATTGGGCAGCGCAGGCACCCGAACAACGTAGGGCCCGGGCGCCGCGCCAGAGGGTCACCACTTCGAGACGAGGGCGACTTGCAGCAGGATCACGACGAGCCCTTGCACGGCGAGCCATCGACGGCGCTTGGGCAACGCGGCAACCGCAGGCACGACCCACGGAAAGAACAACACCCAGATCCGCTCGACCTCCCCTTTCGTGTACTGCGACGCGGCGGCAAAGGTCATGCACGCCAGTGCCGGACCGGCGAGTTGCCACAGCGGCGTCCGGCGCAGCGATGCGATACCGGCGATCGTGGCCGGGCCGATGGCGATGAGGCCGGCCCCGAGGTTGACCATGACGAACAAACGCCACGGCCGAAACTGTGCGGTGCCATGCCAATAGAAGTAGTTCGTGTTCTTCAGGCCGTCGGGCCACCAGAACCCGTAGCCCCGGAAGGCCAACAGGATCACGACGATCGGTGCGGCGGCAAAGGCCCCGAGGAGCAAACGACGTCGCCACGCAACGGTGGTGCAGGCAAGGGTGATCACGCCGGGGATGAGAAGGAACGTGGCTCCGGCATAGCTGAGAAACAGCAGTGCACCGAAGGCCACGCCGGCGAGGCAGGAAAGGACATAGCCCCGTCGGCCGTGGTCACGAAGTGCGAGTGTCACGAGCGCCACGCCGAGCGCGCCGACGCCCGCGAAGAAGGCGTCTGCTGAAGTGCCGAGCCACATCGTGAACGGCGCGAGCACCAGAAACGGGGCGATGCGTCGGGCCGTGTGTTCGTCGATGACCTGCTGCACGGTGACGAGGACACCCACGACCATGGCCACCACCCCCGCAAACGACAGCGCACCGGTCACCCACGGACGACCCAGGCCAATGGCGGCGAGTCCCTTGAGGAGAAGGATGAAGCCCGGGGGATGGCCCTTCAGATGAACGCTGTAGTTCTTGAGGAAGTCGAAGGTCGAGAACCAGCGCAGCATGCGTCCGCCGCTGGGCAGAACATCAAGGTTGTCCCAGTATTCGGTTGGGTGGACCACCGGGGCGAGGATTGCGCTCATCCCGTCGGAGGCCGCCAGCAGAAAGGCGAAGAGCGAACTCATAAGCGCGCTGATTACAATGAGCCGTAGCCAAGAGAGTCGTGACGCAAGATCCACCCCGTAGATCAACACGAGGACCGCAACGATGATGGCCGGAAGGATCGCCGGACTGATCCGCCAATGGATCATGCCAACCAGCGGGGGAGCACCCAGTTTGATGTCCGGAAGGTCGCGCTCGACATGGCGTCCCCAAAGGGCGGCGATGGCGATCGCCAGCGCGCTGAGGGCGAAGGCAATGCCGATGGATTTTCGTCGCCCGACCTGGTCTGTGCCCCTCACCCCCACAGTGTGGCCCGGTTCCTTGTCTTCGGTGAGTCGGTCGATATCAGGACACCGTGAGCGCGCTGACGGTTCTCGCGACAGTTACCCGCCGAGGACCGTCGACATCTCCTCGGCGCGATTGAGCGAGCGCCATTCGCCCATGGCGCGCAGGACGAGCGTGGCGAGCACACCGACTCCAAAGGCGCAGCCGACCGCGCCGATGATGATCCATACGCCGATAAACGCGCCGCTGGTGCGCCCCGTCCAAACCTTCATGACGCCGTAGGTCAACAGCCCGCCAAGCCCACCGCCGAGCAGGATCGACACGAACGCGAGGACCCGCGCGGCGACCGACGGTAGCGCACTGAGCTGCGGCGGTCGCGCGGTCAAGGGCACGGTGCCGAGCACGTCGCGTCCAACCGGACGCGGGTGAGTCACGGTCAGCGGCGCAACGGCGGTTGCGGTCTCACCGGCCGTGACCGACACATCGTTGGCGACGACCGCAAGTTCGGCCCACGTGGCCCCGGTCGCCGCGACGAGTGGTTCGACACCTACCTCGAACACGTGTGACGGGGTGCCCGCCGCCGCCCAGACGGTGGTGAAACGACGCAGACGCGCGTCGGCGAACGTGGGCAGCATCGACGCGTGTCCGAACGGGGGGATACCGCCAACGGGAAATCCCGTGGCCTCACGAACAGCCTTGGCGTCCATCCGCCATGCGCCCGACGCGCTGGCCGCCGCGGCCAGGCGGTCCACGTCGAGCTGGTCGTCACCGCACACCAGTGCCACCACCGGGTGTCCGCTGCTTCGATCGTTCGGATTGCCAACGGCGAAGACCAGCGACTTGACGATTTGTCCTTCGGCGACGTCGATGACCGCGGCGGCGTCGGCCGCGGTGCGCGCCCCTTCGGCGGGAAACTCAACGACCTCGATATCGAGCCCGAGGGACCGAGCCGCGTCGGTCACGGCTAGCGCGTTGCGATGCATGGATTCGAGCGTACTGGTGCTCAGCTCGAAGGTTCCGAGGTGGCCCAGCGCAGACAACGTCGGAACCTTCACGAAAGCGTGAACGAGCCGAGGTAGGCCGGGGGTACACGGGGCAGAGCCCCCGTGGGAGTCGCCGGTCCTGGATCTGAACGGCCGACTCGGAGTCGCGTCGCTGCGCTCCCTTCGTCGATGGGGAAGGATGGTTGGCGTGGCTGCTCAACCCAACGCCGTCCCCAACGCCGACGCCGACGGTCTGCGTCGGTGGCGCGTGGCGGCCGGACTCATGGAACTCGACGGTCACCTGCTGCTGGTGGAGAACCTGCGCCGCAACGGTCGCACCGATTGGTCCACGCCGGGTGGTGTGGTGGAACACGGCGAAGACCCCGTCGACGGTCTCACGCGCGAAGTGATTGAAGAGACCGGGTTGAGCGTGACCGAGTGGAGTGGCCCGACCTATACCGTCGAGACCAAGGCCCATGACATGGGTTGGCACCTCAGTGTGGATGTGTTCACCGCGGTGTCGTGGATCGGCGACGTGAAGACCGGTGACGATCCCGACGGGATCGTGGTAGCCGCCAGGTTTGTGCATCCCGATGAATGTGGGGCCCTCCTCGACGGTGCCGGCCGATGGGTGGCCGAGCCGGTTCTCGAATGGTTGGCGGAACGCTGGGAAGGTACGCGCGCGTTTCATTTCAGTCTGCACGGCGCTGATCGGTCGGCCCTTCGGGTTGAGCGCCATTGACCTTGCCATCGACGCCGGTTCGCGAGGTCATACGTCAACGTACGATCTTGCATGTCGATATGGACGCGTTCTATGTCGCGGTGGAAGTTCGCAAGAACCCATCACTCGCCGGTAAGCCGGTCATCGTCGGCGGCGATGGTGCCCGCGGCGTTGTGGCGTCGTGTTCCTATGAGGCGCGCGCCTTTGGCATTCACTCCGCCATGCCGTCCACGCAGGCGAAGCGCCGATGTCCCCACGCCATCTTTCTGAATGGAGATCACGGACTCTACGCCGAAGTCTCGACCCAGCTGCACGAGGTGTTTCATCACTACACGCCTCACGTTGAGGGCATTGCCCTCGACGAAGCATTCCTCGATGTGACCCAGGCCCGCCGTCTGCATGGCGACGGCCCAACGATTGCCGCACGTCTTCGCGACGAGATCGCCACCACGATGTCGTTACCGTGTTCGGTTGGCGTGGCCACCAGCAAACTCGTGGCCAAGCTGGCGTCGAAGGCGGCCAAACCGCCGATCGGGACGGCGGTGGAGAAGTCGATCCCCGGCGGCTGGCGCCCGTCGGTGGGCGTGGTCGAAATCACGCCGGGCGGCGAACGAGCCTTCATGCAACCGCAGTCCGTACGTGCGCTTTGGGGCGTGGGGCCGAAGACGTTCGAGCGCCTGGGCCGATTTGGGGTCCAGACGATTGGTGACCTGGCGGCCCTACCCGAAGACACATTGGTACGCGCGCTTGGCGATGCCAACGGTCGGCATCTGCATCTCTTGGCCAATGCCATCGACGGACGGCCGGTCGAGGCCGAGCGCGGCGTGAAGTCGATCGGCCACGAGGAAACGTTCTCGGTTGATCATCGCGATGTCGAAGCGCTCCATGTGGAGCTCGTGCGCATGGCCGATGCGGTGGGTTCGCGGCTTCGAGCCGCCGGCTACGTCGGACGGACTGTGCAACTGAAGGTCAAGTTCAGTGACTTCGAGTCGATCACCCGGTCGAAGACCACGCCGCAACCGGTCGCCGCCAGCACGGCGATTGCACGCGTCGCTGATGTCCTCCTTCGTCGACCCGATGTGGCCGACCTGATCGTCGCCAAGGGAGCGCGTTTGCTCGGCGTGTCGGTCAGCGGCCTCGTCGCGACCGGCGACGATGCATCATCGGATGCGAGGGTCGCCGCCGTGCCGATCGAGACCGAGCAGCTTGACCTCTTCGCCGCTCCAGTGGCGGCAAAGGATGATGACGTCGATCCCTTTGTCGAGCGAGTCGACGAACGTGAATTGGCCCAGACGGTCGATGCCATCCGAGCCAAGTTTGGCGAAGCCGCCGTCGCCTCGGCCGCCCTCGTGAGCAGCCACGGTCTGCGGGTGAAGCGTCGGGGTGACACCCAGTGGGGTCCGAGCGGCGACGGCTGAGTTGCTTTTGGGCGAAGTAGTGGCCGTTGTGACGAACGTCTTGTCGTTGCGCTCTGCTTTTGTGCGCGGCGGTGGCCGTTGTGACGAACGTCTTGTCGTTGCGCGAACATGGTCACGTGCCGCTGTCAGAGGACGAACAGCGTGTGCTCGACGAGATCGAGCGCCAGCTACGACTGGAGCCGCCGCGCCGTGAGCCAGCAAACGTCAAAGGCCCGCGGGTTCGAGACCTCGGCCAGGCTGGCGTGCCGGTCCCGATGCTTGCCCTGGCCATTGCGTTGGCGCTTGTCGTTGTGGTCCTCGGTGTGCTCGCCGGTGGGGTCCTCGGCGTGATCGTCGCCGTGGCCGGTTTCGTGGCCCTGGTGCTCGGCGGGGTCGCCGTGGTCCGCAATTCACAAGCGGCCGTGGTGGCCAGAATCGAAACACTGGCCTCTCGCTACCAGACCCCGCCGTCGTCAGGACTCGACCGCCGCTAATCGCCCACGGCCCGTCGGGAGGCTCCGCTGGAGGCGCTGGGCCTCGGCCGTGAACGACGCCGTGTCGGCCTCGGTCCACGAACCGGGTGGTCCGTAGCGGTGCTCGTCGACCAACGCGGCAAGGGCCTGCAGGAGTGCTGCCGTGTCGCCGCTGAGCAGAGCCTCGCTTCGTTGGGCGAGTGACCGCTCGGTCTCGTGGGGTTCGCGGACGATCCCCTGGCGACGGAGTCTTCGTTCGATCTGTCGCCACTGAACTTCGACCAGATCGCGGCGGCGAGCGCGACGAGCAACAACGGCAAGGCCGAGTCCGATGGCGATGACCGCAGCGGCCACGACCAGCGCAAGGAGTGGACTCATCGACCGTTTTGCCGGCGGCGTGGGCGCTGGCGCAGGAGCAACCGAGCTGGGCGCGGGCGCGTTGGCGTTGGGCACGCTTGAGGGGGTGGCCAGGTTCGGGGCGATGTCGACCACGAGGCCCTCGGAGGCGTCCTGGTCGGCCACGCCGGTGTACGACTCGGCACCCGGGATTCCGCGGCCGGGCGTGGGCTCGAAGGGGAGCCAACCGATGCCTTCGATGTAGGCCTCGGGCCAGGCATGACTGTTCTTGCCGGTGATGACGAAGCGCCCGTCGGGACCGAGGCGGCCGGGCGAGAAGCCCACAGCCACCCGAGCGGGAATTCCCAGACTGCGGGCCATGGCCGCAAACGCCCCGGAGAACTGCTCGCAGTAGCCGGCGCGATCGGTCAGCACGAAGCGCTCGAGATCGCTCTGCGACGACGGCGGCGGCACGCTGGTCGAATAGGTGAACTGGGTGCGGAAGAACTGCTGCAACGTCTGGAGCCGACGAAGGGTGCGCGCGGTCGCGTCTCCGGCGCTGCCAGTGCTGCCGGCGCCCTCGGCATCGGCTGCGTCGGCGATGCGTTTCGCCACGTCGCCCACCGAGATCGGGAACGAGTTGGGCAGGGCCAGGTCGGCGTCGTTCCAGCCGGCGTCGAACAGCTTTCCGGCACTTGCTGTGTCGGGGGTGGCCGGGACGGACGTGTGCCGGTAGCTCACTCCCCGGCTGGTGAGCGGGGCCATAAGCACCGCGCCACCGCGTGAGTCGTAGCCGAGGGCGGCCGTGCTGTCGAGGACGACGGCGTCGAACGAACGAGCCTGATACGCGAGGGGCAGCCAGGCCGACCGGAGGCCCTCGATGAGGACCGATTGGGACTGCGTGGTCGTGGCGCGTGCCTGCTCGGGGGGCAGGGCCGAGGCGGTGTCGAAGGGGCGATAGGTGGAGCTCGATGTCCACGTGGTGCCGTTGAATTTCCTCAGTGTCGAGAGCCGCCAATACGTGCGGACCGGCGCGCCGTCGGCGTCGTTTGACGTGGCCGTGAACATGACGGTGTCGGGCAGATCGAGGAGCTGACGTTTCAGCGACACCATGGGACTGGTCACCGTCGACGGGAGGGAGCGGCCGTTCGCGGTACGCAGCTCGACAACGCCGTCGCGCTCGGCCAAACCGGTGCGCGGAATAGCCACCGCGGTCACGAGCACGGCCAAGGCGGTGGCGGCGATCACCGGAACCAATTGGAGTGCGATCGACGGGGCTAGTCCGTCGGCCCATCGGGTGCGTCGGCTCGATACCGCGGTCGCCGCCGCCGCATGAAAGACGGCGGCCGCGCCGAACACGGTGGCCGCGGCGATGCGTCCGGACGGCGGTGCCACGATCGATCCGACGAGCACGAGAACCGCCGGCGGCACGATCGCTTCGATCGGCGATCGCAACGAGAAGGCGAGGACATCGCTAAGTGCGCTTATGAGCCACACGCCGAGTATGGCGGAGAGGGCGAAACCGGGGCGTCCGAGGACAGGCGCTTTCGTGGCCGAGAGCTCGCCCCAATCGAATCGGATTGCTGCACCCACGACGCGAAACGGCAGCGCCATTGGGTTTAGTGAGGTGACCACATCGGGGAGACAGAACCGGGTCGCATAGACGAGCGTGACCGGCCCGCTGAGCAGTGGGGCAACGAAGAACGGAAGACGGGCGAAACGAGCCAACAGGGCGAACCCGGAGCCGGTGATCCCGGCGACGAGAATTGCCTTGGTGTACCGGGGCTCGACGAAGAGCCGCGGCAAGGTCGTGGCCGATGCGATCACGAGCGCGACCAGCGACAACGAAACGAGCAGATCGCCCGGCAGCCACCGCGCGTCTCGACGCAGGCGACGCCAGGTCTCGCGGTCTTGTCGGGCAGACCTGGTGCCCGTGGCCACGGCGAACGGGGTGGTCATGACGCAGCCTCGGCGGTCAATGCTTCGCTCGGCCCGGCCGCCGCGTGGAGGAGCGAAATGACCGCGTCGGCGACGGACGTGCGGGTGGCGTCGCCGGGCTCCCACTCGCTCGCGTCGAGCGGGGCTGAGCCGGCCGCCAGCACCAGTCGTCCCGACTCGGCTCGCGTTCGTGATCCGGGCCCGACGATGGAAATCTCGGCCGCGTCTCGCAGTTCCGCTAGGGCATGAGACGTTCGGGCTGTTTCGCCGACGAGATCGGTCGGTATCTCGATCGATGACGGTGAGCGCCGACGAATTGCTTGCTCGTGAGGCACGGTTGCCATAGCCGCCAGGGCGCCGTCGATAGTCATATGTTCACGTATATCTTTGTCGGTGGCAATAGTGACAACGAGCGGTGTGTGGGCAACGACGATGAGGCTGGCCGCCACGGAGAGCGCCAGTTCCAGCGTGCCGCGATGCTGCACCGGGCGAGCGTCGACGAACAGGCGAAGGGGAAGGAGGCGCGCCGTCACGATCGGTTCGGGCTCGCGGACGATGAGCTCGTTGCGGCGCGCGCTCGACGCCCAGTGCACGCGGCGAAGATCGTCGCCGGTTACGTAGGGCCGAAGCTCCCGAAGCTCGAACGGATCGAAACCCGCTGGCCGCCGGTGGCCGCCCCGGGGACGGAGCGCCTCGACCAACGCGGCCGCCTGGGTGCCGAGGTCAATCACCGCCGGACCGACCGTTACCTCGCTCGGCTCACCCAGTTGCACGGCCCACCGGAACAGGCCGAGCGGATCTTGGCGACGCCAGGTCGAAGCGAGAAATCGCAACGTGCCGCGCTCGCGCAACGTGACCCGGTAACTGACCGTGGCATGTTCACCACGAGCGAGCGGACGCACCGCCATGCGCACCGAACGGGCACCTCGACGAACGGAAAGATCGTCGATCGCGACTTCGGTGATCTCGCCGATTCCTGACCACCGATGGGCGAGCACAGCCGTGTCGATGGTGAGGTCTTGGCCGACCATCGGCAGGTACGAATCCCCGGCGATGACTCGCTGTACGCCGATGGCTGGCCGCAGAGCGCAGCGGACGATGGCGTGGACCGCGCCCACCCCCCAAAGGGCGAGCATCAACAGGCCGATCGTGGTCGCTTCGGCGACGCCGAGTGCGGTCCCCGCGGCCGACGCGCCGACGCCGACGAACAGTGTGCCGAACCCCCGTC
>JAYSTV010000610.1:0-5075 GCA_043719425.1 Acidimicrobiia bacterium
GACATCACTCGGGCGAGTTGGTCATCGGTCAGTCCCGCTTCGCGCAGTCGCTCGGTGCGTTTGGCGTGGGTCTTGCGCGACCCCATGGCGCCCAGATAGCCAACTCGCGTGCGGACCGCGGCGGTAATCGCTGGAACGTCGAACTTTGGATCGTGAGTAAGTACGCATACGACATCCGATGGTCCGAGTGAATCGCCCTGCGCGTCGAGGTAGCGATCAGGCCAATCGTTCACTACCTCATCGGCGAGGGGGAAGCGCTGCGTGGTGGCAAACACCGGCCGAGCGTCGCACACCGTGACCCGGTAGCCGAGAAGCTTGGCCGCCCGCACCAGCGCCGCGGTGAAATCGACGGCGCCAAAAATGATCATGCGAGGTGGTGGCGCGAAGCTCTCGATGAAGACGCTCACTTCCTCCTGACGGGCCTCGCCATTGGGGCCGTAGCGGCGAGTGGAGGTGAGACCGGCCGCCAGCTCCCCCTCGGCGTCGCGAGCAACCACGCGGTCGAGTTCGGCGTTGCCGAGCGTGCCCAGAAACGCGACCCCCGGACGAACCACCAGATGACCGGCGATCGCCGTGCCATCGGTTCGTTCGATGATCGTGGCCAGCACCACCGGCTGCTCGGCGCGAATGCAATCGCGAAGAACTTCGTAGAGCGGTTCGCTCACCACGTGAGTTCTTCGACAAACAGATGCAGCGTTCCGCCACACGTGAGGCCCACAGCAAACGCTTCGTCGTCGGAGTAGCCGAACGTGACGATTCCCGGTCCGCGCTCACCGTTGAGAACCGCCAGGGCTTCATGGAGAACGGCGCCTTCGACGCACCCACCGGACACCGAGCCGGCGACCTCACCGTCGCTGCTCACGGCCATGGTGGCGCCGGGGTCGCGGGGCCCGGAACCTTCGACACCAACGACACGCGCGATTGCTACCTGCTTGCCCTGACGCCGCCAACGTTCGATATCGGAGAGGACCTCACGCACGAGGCGACATTACTGCGAGGCCCGGTTCATGCGGCCCGGTCCCGGGTGTCCTGAACAATCGGACGAGTGTCGAACGCACGCATCCGAGCAGTCATTCGCTGCGACCGGACGATGGCGGCGCGCACCGTTTCGGCCATCGCCCGTGATCCCGCGGCGAGGTCGTGCAGGCCGAATTCGAGCACGGTCCAGCCTGGGTCATGGCCGTCGCGCAGCGGTGTAGCGACCGGGGTCGGGACGGTCGTGCAGACAACGGCAAGTCGGCGACGGCGGACCACGAAGGAGTAGTCGTCGGCGCCGAGGGAGCCGCGACGTTCGATGTCTCGACAGCCAAGACCCCGCAGGACCTGCAGCACGGCCGTTTCCAAGGCGTTCGCGGTCGGTGCCGCGCCCGCGGGTCGGTGCTGCAGAACGGCGCGCAAAACCTTGCCGCCTTCGATCCGACCGTCGGCGCCGAACGCGAGCTCAGTGACTCGCTCCACGGTCGTGATGCCATGGCGCAGCGCGGACTCCAGCGCCGCCTCCACGGCAAACGCGGGCGCCACCTGCCCGAGCTGCGCGAGGCAAACCTCGGGGGCGACGATGGGAAGTTCGGACACCGTCACCCGGGGCAGATCATGCGAGGTGCGATGCACATGGGCGCCTCGGCAGGCCGAGCTTCCCGGCACGGTGATATCGGGCGAGCTCTGTTCGAGGGTCAGGAAGCCGTCGAATCCGTAGACATACGCCGCTGATCGGTGGGAGAGAACGGCGTGCTCGCCACCCCAGCACAGCTCGGCGGCGAATCGCTGGCGCCACGTGAGCGGGCCCGGATCGCAGACGTTGGTGGTCCGGCTCCGGGCATCGGCCGCCGGGCCGACGGCGTAGATCCCGGTTCGCACCCGGCGCCACTCGCCTCGCCGGACCCGCCGCTGAATTTCGTTCGAGCTGACCCCGGATGCCAAGAGTTCCGAGCGTGACGCAATTCCATGACTTTGCATGGTTTTCAATGTATTTCATGCTTTTCCACCCGTCCAGCGGAGATCCGTTGGTTCGGCAACTGCGGCGTAGCGGCGCGTCTGGTAGCGCTTCAGCCGAGGGCGGCGGCCAATCTTTCGAGCGATCCCAAGAACACGGACCGCTTCAGCCGAGGGCGGCGGCCAATCTTTCGAGCGATCCCAATGAGTGCCCTTCCAAGAACACGTCGATGTGGGGCATCGCCGCCGCCATTCCCCGCGCCAGGGGGGCATAGCCCGGCGATGCCTTGAGGGGGTTGACCCAGACAATGCGGTGGGCCACTCGATGCAGGCGTTGCATCTGGGTGCCAAGCACTTCGGGGTCACCCCGGTCCCAACCGTCGGACAAGATGACGATCACGGCCCCGCGGGCCATGCCGCGCACGCCCCACCGGTCGTTGAACAGGCGCAGACCGTCACCGAGACGCGTTCCCCCCGACCAATCCATCACCCTGGCGGCGGCCTTGGCCATGGCGAGGTCAGGATCTCGCGACGTGAGTTCCTTGGTAAGTCGCGTGAGCCGGGTGCCGAGGGCAAACGCTTCAACTCGCCCACGCCCAACGACGGCGGCCTGACAGAACCGCAGGAGCGCCCTCGAATACGACTCCATCGAGCCGCTCACATCGCACAGGAACACGAGACGGCGCGGTCGTTCGGAAAGTTGGCGGTGATGACGTTGGATCGGGACACCGTCGGTCCGCAGCGCCTGTCGCACGGTCCGTCGGAGGTCGGGATACTTCGTATGCGCGCGTGGTTTTGCCGTGATGAGTCGTCGGGACCGACGAGTTGAACCGGCGAAGCGAAGGGCCGCCATCAGTCGACGCGCTTCGTCGAACTCCGCCGCGGTGTACTCCGCGAAGTCTTTCTGTCGGAGCGTCTCAACTGCGCTGAAGCGAACGGCAACGGTTTCGCCATCGGGCCGTTCAGCGTCTGGCGCGTCGTCACCTGCGCCGGCCTCGTCGTCGTCGAAGGCGATCGACACCTGTTCTTCCATCGGCACCCGCTCCTGGCCACCCACGCGACCCAACCAGAACGCCAGGAACACCCGGTCGAAAAGGGCAATGTCTTCCGGTCGACGAACCAGCACTCCGCGACCCGACCAATAGACCGAACCGCGTCGCTCCACCCCGACGACACCGAGCGCTTGGGCGAAGGTAATGACTGACCCGACGGGGACGGCCAAACCGGCTCGACGAAGCACGACGGCAAAGGCGACGGCCATCCGCAATGGTTCACCAATGTCATCGTCGGCCGCGCGATTGCCGCGACCAATGAGTACGTCGGGCTTGGCATTCGGCCGCGCTCCCGACTGATCGAGCAGGGCAAGAACCTCGGCCACCCCGAAGGCGGGCGTCGGTAGGCGGCCCGGAACCTCGGCCATGGCGACGGTCAGCTTCCGCGCAGAATGGCCGTCCGCACCAGATCAGCAACACCGTGCTGACGGACGCGATCGGCATCTTCGCGATACTTCAACACCGTACCCAGAGTCGCTTCGACGGATCGCTCGTCGAGGGTGGTGCGTCCGAGGGCAGAGAGTGCCTGACTCCAATCGATTGTCTCGGCCACGCCCGGTGGCTTGAACAATTCGAGACCGCGCATCCGCTCCACGGCGGCGGCAACTTGGCGAGCCAGAACTTCTTCGACGTGAGGCGCACGCAGGCGAACGATCTCGACTTCTCGTTCGAACCCGGGGTGTTCGACCCAGTGATAGAGGCAGCGACGCTTCAACGCATCGTGGACATCGCGAGTGCGATTCGATGTGAGGATCACCAGCGGCGGCACCTTGGCGGTGAACGTACCGAGTTCCGGAACGGTGATCGAATAGTCGCTGAGCACCTCGAGGAGAAACGCCTCGAACTCATCGTCGGCGCGATCGACCTCGTCGATCAACAACACCGGCACCGGACCGTCACCTTGCGCGATGGCACGAAGCAACGGACGACGCACAAGAAAGCGTTCGGAGTACAGATCGTCTTCGGCATCGCCAGCGCCCCCGCGCGTTTCGGCGGCGCGCAGGTGCAGAAGCTGACGCGAATAGTCCCACTCGTAGACGGCTTGAGCCTGATCGATGCCCTCGTAGCACTGCAGGCGCAGGAGCTCACCGCCCGTCCAACGCGACAGGACCTTGGCCACCTCGGTCTTCCCCACGCCCGCCTCGCCTTCGAGCAGAAGCGGCCGACGCAATGCGATCGCCAGAAAGATGACGGTCGCCAATCCTTCATCGGGCAGGTACCCATGCAGACGCAGTCCATCCGTGACCTCGTCGACCGACGACGGAGCAAACGGATGTGGGGCCGAGGCAGAGGACATACGGGTGTCGAGTCTTGCCGAGGTGACGAGAGTTGTCGGATCAGTCGTTGCTCAGCCGTTAGGGAGGAGTCGGGCGACGGCGCCGGCCAGCCAGGCGTGGTCTTCGCGTCCGAGACGGAGGAGGGTGTGGCGGCCAACGTCGATCCCGAACCGGTAGGCGGCGTCGAGCAGCGTGCCGTGGATCGCCCACGTGATGTCCGGCGGCTCACCAAGTCGAGTCATCGACGACTGGAGCTCCGGTTCGCAGTTCCTCACCACGAGCTGTTCCAACGCCGCGGACCGCACGCTTTCGCGCGCATCGTCGGCGAGACCAACCAGGCACCGGGTGACTTCGTCGGGGTCGACCGCGTCGCCATGACGAACAAACGTTCGCAGTGCTTCCGACGCTCGGGTGCTCACTCGGGTCCCGTCGACCACGGCATCCCACGCCCGGTCACGAACGGTCGGTGAAAGAAGAGACGAAACGTCAACGTCGTAAAGCGCAAACATCGCCGATTTCGAGACCGTCACCATCGGATCGTCGAGCAGGCGGAGCAGCGCCGCGGCACCGCCCTCCCAAGCCGGAATGTGCCTGGCGCCGTAGCTCCGTACCTCCGGATCGGGGTGGTGCGCGAGAAGCTCCAGGACCCGGCCCCGGTCCACCATGGACACCGAGTTCGTGTCGAGATTGCGCAGCGCTTCGTGCCGTTCGCCCCACGGCCCATCCGGATCGCCGAGTTGGCGTTCGAACGCGACCGTCCACGAAAACACGTTCGGCGCCGACGACGCGACGAACGACGAAGCGCTGAGCTCAG
>JAYSTV010000062.1:0-10401 GCA_043719425.1 Acidimicrobiia bacterium
AGATCGGCGGCCCGGCGACCGATGACCGCCCGAGCCGACCGGCGACCTGCACGCCGGATGAACGCATCGTTGGCGGCAAGGTATCGACCCTCGTCGTCCTTCACACAGAACATGACGTGGGCAAGGTCAGCAAACACTCGACTGAGGAGTTCGGTTTCGGCCTCCACGGACATGGTGACATCATGACGCGCATGACGACGCGTAGGACGAACTCGACACCCATTCCCACGTCAAACGTCCAAGACCACAGCGCCCCCGTGCGGTTGAGTAGAGCAATGTCAAGCGCCGCAATTACCACCGAAACCATGACGCAGTTCGGTGAAGTTCCCAACGACGATGACCGGCGAATCGCCGTCGCGGTAGGCCGCGCCGCAGCACTGCTCGATCGGGCCCGCGAGATCGAGCAGACGGAGACTCGGAAATCGAAGGTCCGGCGGAGCCACCTCCGCGCCGTTGTTGTCGATCCCGACGTGGCGGAGTTCACGCGACGCCTCTCTGATGAAGTCGTCCGTATCACTGACCCGGGCACAGCGGCCAAGCGGTTTCGCATGCTGGTCGGCTCCTCCCGTCTGGCGGGTCTCGCCTGGACCGATCGTTTCCTCCTCCGGGCCGGTGCCGCGTTCGCGCGTCTCGCACCAAAGCTGGTGATGCCCCTGGTTGCGTCACGGCTGCGCTCTGAAGCTCGCGGCGTCATCGTGTTCGACCGCGAACCCGGTCTTGGCCTCCACCTTTCCCGCCAGGTGGTGAATGGCGCGCGGTCCAACATCAATGTGCTCGGCGAGGCCATCCTCGGCCACGACGAAGCCGATGCTCGCCTGGCCATGGTGCTCACGGCTCTTCAGCGGCCCGACGTCGACTACGTGTCCGTCAAGATTTCGTCGATCTGCAGTCCCATAAGCGCTCTGGCTTTCGAGGCGACCGTCGATGCCGTCTCCGATCGTCTGCGCGCGTTGTATCGCCGTGCCGTGTCGTTTGCTCCGTCGAAGTTCGTCAACCTGGACATGGAGGAGTACCGCGATCTCGATCTCACCATCGCCGTGTTTATGCGAGTCCTCGATGAGCCGGAGTTCGCCGCCCTCGACGCCGGCATTGTTCTGCAGGCGTATCTTCCCGACGCCCACGATGCGGCTCATCGACTCGCCGAGTGGGCCGTCGCCCGCCACGGCCGGTCCGGAGGGCGGATCAAGATCCGAGTGGTCAAGGGTGCGAACCTTGCCATGGAAACCGTCGAGGCGGAGCTCCACGGTTGGAACCTGGCCCCGTACGCCTCGAAGGGTGAGGTCGACGCCAGCTACAAGGCCCTTCTCGATCGACTACTGGATCCGCACTACGACGCCGCCGTGCGGGTCGGCATTGCCAGCCACAACCTGTTCGACGTGGCGTGGGCCATGGGCCTCGTTGACGATCTGCGCCAGCGCCACGCCGAAGGACGGGTGGACTTCGAGATGCTCGAGGGCATGGCCGGAGCACAAGCCGAGGCGGTTCGGGAGTTGACCCGCACGATCCTGCTGTACACGCCGGTCGTGCGCCCATCAGACTTCACCGCCGCCATCGCCTATCTCGTTCGCCGGCTCGACGAGAACACCTCCCCGCAGAATTTCCTTCGCAACCTCTTCGACATCGAGCCTGGCAACGAGACGTTCACCGCCGAAGTTCATCGGTTCTCCGCTTCAGCCGCGGACCGCCAACACGTCTGCACGACATCACGACGCACCACCCTTCCGATCATCCCGGGGGGCGAATCGGACCGCTTTCACAACGCGCCAGACACCGACGTGGCGGTCGCCGCCAATCGGCACGCCATCGAGCGCGCGCTGGCCGATTGGCGACCACCGATCGCATCGGTCCAACCAATTGTCGACGGCCAGATCTGCACAACCGCGACCGTCGAAACAGTCTGTCTTCCAGAATCACCGTTCGGTTCCTACCAAGTGCAGCTGGCCACTGCGACTCTCGTCGAACGCGCAGTAGCGAGCTCGCGTGCTGGTGGACTGGCGTGGGCCGCACGGCCAGCCGCTGAACGTTCCGCCATCATCGATCGGGTCGGCGCCGTCGTCGCCGCGAGACGTTTCGAGATTCTGGCCACCATGGCCCACGACGCAGGCAAGACGATCGGCGAAGGCGACCCGGAGGTGAGCGAAGCCATCGACTTCGCTAGATACTATGCGCGCGATTCATTAGGGGTAACCCAGAAGCCGGGCTGGAGTCCACTCGGGACCGTCGTGATTGCGCCCCCGTGGAACTTTCCGTTCGCCATTCCGCTCGGCGGTGTCCTCGCCTCCTTGGCGGCGGGCAACGCAGTGATCCTCAAGCCCGCGCCCCAGACCATCCTGACCGCCCGACTGGTCGCTGAATGCTGTTGGGCCGCCGGTGTTCCGACCGACGCCCTGCAGTTCCTTCCCTGCCCCGACGATCACGTGGGTCAGTTGCTGATCACTCACGACCACGTCGACGCCGTCATTTTGACCGGGGGTTTGGCCACGGCCGAGCTCTTCCACTCGTGGAAGCCATCGCTGCGTCTGCACGCCGAAACGAGCGGGAAGAACGCCCTCATCATCACCGCATCGGCAGACGTGGAGTTGGCCGTGAAGGACCTGGTCAAGTCCGCCTTTGGTCATGCCGGCCAAAAGTGCTCGGCCGCGAGTCTCGCCATCGTTGAGGCGTCGGTCTACGACGATCCCGCGTTCTTCACCCGGCTCGCTGACGCCACTCGAAGTCTGCGCGTCGGCCCCGGTTTCGATGTGCGCACCGATGTTGGTCCCTTGATTGATCCGCCATCGCAACATCTCCTCCGTGCACTTATGAGTTTGGACTCTGGTGAACGATGGCTGGTTGAACCGAGGTGCGCGTCGAACGATCGCCGATTGTGGAGTCCGGGTATTCGCATTGGGGTTCAGGAAGGATCATGGATCCACACGACCGAGTGTTTCGGTCCGGTGCTCGCCGTCATGCGTGCCGACGACCTGACTCACGCCATCGGGCTGCAGAACGCCACCCCGTTTGGACTCACCGCAGGTCTGCATAGCCTCGCGCCCGACGAAATCGCGCAGTGGACTGAAAGCGTCGAGGCCGGCAACCTGTACGTCAATCGAAGTACCACCGGCGCCATCGTCGCCCGTCAGCCGTTCGGCGGTTGGAAGCGATCCGTCGTTGGGCCCACGGTCAAGGCCGGAGGTCCGCGCTATGTGTCCTCCCTCGCCAACTGGAGTGACGATCAGGCGATTCCCGAGACCACCGTGACCCAGCGATACCGCGAATGGGCATCACGCGAGCTACGAGCGGAACACGACGTGTCGGGATTGCGATCAGAGGCCAACGTGCTGCGCTTTCGTCCGCTGGCCGGTGGAGTGGCCGTTCGCCTCGGCGGCGGCACGACGACGCGGGAGCGCAGTCTCGTCACCTCGGCCGCGCTGATCGTCGGGTGCCCCTTGCATTTCTCGGATTCGTCAGAGTCCGACGAGGACTTCGCCCGTCGCCTACCCACGCTCGGCGTGAGCCGCATGCGTCTGCTCGGGACAACGAGCGATCTCGTGCGGCGCGCCGCGCACGGAGCTGGTGTTGCCATCGATGAGGCCGCGCCGACGAGTGATCCGGAGATCGAACTGCCCCGCTTCGTTCGGGAACAGTCAGTGACTGTTACCCGCCATCGCCACGGCCACATCGCCGACTGAGGGATCATCGACGAGCAACGCCGGCAGTAGCACTTCGAACACGGTCCCCACGTCGACCGTTGATTGCGCTCGGATCACGCCGCCGTGACTCGTGATGATGTTGTGGCAGATGGCCAGACCAAGACCCGTACCGGGGACGGCCTGAGAGATGGCAATCGACGACCGGAAGAACCGGCTGAATAGCTTGTTCATCTCGTCGGGGGCGATGCCAAACCCCGTGTCTCCGACGAGGATGCGGACGTTGGATCCGTCTTGATCAACGGTGACGTTCACGCGCCCTCCGGCCGGCGTGAACTTGATGGCGTTCGTGAGGAGATTGAGAAGCACCCGTTCAATTTGTCCACCGTTCGCCAAGATCTCCGGCACGTTCGCCGCTATCGCCGTCGTGATCGTGAGGCCCGCATCGTCGGCCAACGGATCGACGATGGCCACGGCAGCAGCGACGAGTGGAGCAATCAATGTGGCCGTCCGACTCAAGCGCTGAGCATCGAGTTCCACCCGCGAGAGGGTGAGAAGGTTCTCGATGAGGGCGAGAAGACGATGAGCATTCCGGTCGACGACGCCGAGCATCACGCGCTGTTCGTCGACAGTGGTCGCGTCGTCCTGCAGCAGCTCCAGGTAGCCAATCATGCTGGCCAACGGTGTGCGCAACTCGTGCGACACCGTCGACACGAGGTCCGTCTTGATCTGATCCAACTCCACGAGTCGTTCGACCGCTTCGTTCTGAGCAAGGAGCGCGGCGTCCTTCGCTCGTTCGGTTTCGAGCCGTTCGCCAATGTCGAGCACCTGCGCCAGGAAATACGGCTCGCGAAGCCGGCTGCTGCGAAGAATAGCGACGGCCACATGCCCATGGACGATCGCGCCGTCGGCGCGCACGTAGCGCTTCTCGATCTCATAGCTATCTCGGGTCCCGTCGAGCAGGGCCTGCACATCGAGGCGATCCGATTGGTGATCATCGGGATGTGTGAGTTCTTCAAATCGCAATTTCACGAGGTCCTCACGAGGGCGACCGAGGAACTCGCACAGCGCTTCATTCACGTGCACGAGTCGACCAACCGGGTCGATCAAGGCCATGCCGATCGGCGCGTTCTCAAACGTGAGCTCCAGGAGCTGACGATCACGTCGACGTTGCGTGAGGTCGACGAAGGTAATCATGTACCGGCGCGGGTCGTTCGGGATCGGTGCAGTGGAGAGGCTCACGAGCACCCGACGTCCATCGGGCTTCTCCCACGCCACAATCTCGCCGGCGATACGTTCGCGGTTGCGAAACGTCCGCAGAATGGGGCGATCCACCACGTCGAATTCGGTTCCGTCTTCGCGGTACGTCTTCCATTCGTCGTGTCGCCAGCGCATCGAGAGTTCAGCCGCGGTATACCCGAGGATCTTCTCGGCGGCCGCATTCATCAGCTCGATTCCACCGCCAGCAATCGCCACGATGACCCCCTGCTCGAGAAGATCAATGGTGAGCCGCTGCAGCTTCTCAATGCTCCGCAAACTCCGGTCAGTTTCGATGAGTTCGGTGACGTCACTGAAGCTGGTGATGACGCTGCTCACCGATCCATCGGTTTCGACAACCGGCGAGCTCGTGATCCGCAGCCATCCGAGGCCCGAGCTCGGTCGGTGAACGCCCATCAACGCCTTCTCAACCGGTTCGCCGGTACGCAACGCCTCCATCGCCGGATGGGTTTCACCTGGCCACGGACTTCCATCCTCGCGGATCGCCCGCCACCGCGGATCAAACGATGTACGGCCGACCATCTGGTCGCCCGTCAGCCCGAGCGCGATCTCGGCTGCGCTGTTCCACGTGACGATCGCCCCAGTCGAGTCTTGGACGACAAGACCATCGTGCATGGTGGCCAGGATCTGGTCGCTGCGCGCTTCGCTGTGACTCAAGGCGACCACGGCCCGACGTAGCGTGCGGGCGGCAAGCAGCTCCTCGACGACGACACCCAAATCGTCAAGGGTGCGCGCGTCGACATCAGTGAGCTTGCGGGGTCCGCTATCAGCCACGCAGAGCGTCCCCATCCGCTGTCCCTCACAGACGAGCACGCGGCCTGCATAGAAGCGAATCATCGGTTGTCCCGTCACCAGCGGATTGCTGGAGAACCGTTCGTCGACGTGCGCGTCTTCGACGACAAAAAGTGAACCCGGCTCGGCGATGGCATGAGCACAGAACGAAACCGTTCGGGGTGTCTCGGCCACGTCGAGACCGACACGAGCCTTGAACCACTGACGCTTCTCGTCGACCAGCGTGACCATGGCCATCGACACGTTCAGCGAACGAGCCGCCATTCTCACCACGCGCTCGTAGGGTTCTTCCGCGTCTGAATCGAGGACGGCGAGCGACGCGAGCACGCTGAGGCGGTGCGCCTCGGCGTCAGCAAATCCAGGCGCGGCTGAGGGGACGGTCACGCTTGTGCATCGGCACCGGCACCGGCCAGATTGAGTCCAGCCCGAGAAGGAAGCTGCAGAACTGCTCACCTTTGCCGGCCCGGGCGCCGATAGGAAGGTATGGGCAAGGTTCTCATCGTCGATGACGACCTCGACATCTGTGGCCTGATCAAGTTCAAGCTTGGCGCCCTCGGCTACCAGGTTCTCGTGGAACACGACGGAGATGCCGGGCTGGCGGCGGCTCGGCTGGAGCGACCGGATCTGATAGTCCTCGACTGGATGATGCCCCGCCTTACCGGGCTCGAGGTCTGCGCAGAAGTCCGTGCTGATCCGCTCCTGCAAGCGACTCCAGTGATTCTGCTCACCGCGAAGGCACAGGAGGCAGACATCGCCCGGGCCTTTGCCGCCGGCGTGAACGACTACCTCGTGAAGCCGTTCAGTCCTCGGGAACTCGCCGCCCGCGTGGAAAGCCTTCTGGTTCGAGCCCCGGCGTGAACACACACGCGGCACTGGTCGTGGCGACCGCGGTCACTGCCGGTTCAATCGCGGCGAATTGTTCCGCCATCGTGGCAGGGCGCGCGATTCGTCAATGCCGGGCCCGCCAACGTGAGCACCGAAGAAAGCGAGTTGAGAGCCTCGTTCTCTCGTGGACCGACGCCAACCCGATCGACGTCGCCCTGCCGGCGGATCGTCACGATCGACAGGCGGCTACCGCCTTTGCATTGGAGCTGGCCCCAAAGCTTCGCGGTGCGGATCGCGACACTCTGGTTGCCGTCCTCGTCCGCCTTGGGGTGGCCGCTCGCGCCCGCGCCGACACTGCCTCGCGCCGTGCTACTCGGCGGTTACGAGGAGCATGTGTTCTCGACGTATTGGCTCGACCGGCAGATGCCGACATCCTGACCAAGCTCGTGGCTGACCACGACCGACAGATTCGCATCGTGGCGGCGCGCGCGGTCGGGCGCATTGGCGTGCCGAGCGCCGTGCCTCTCCTTCTCGCCGGCCTCTCGTCTCGTGCGCTGCCCGCCAACACGGTGTCGATGGCGATCGTGCGAATCGGGCCCGCGGCGAACACTGATCTCCTTGCTGCCCAAAGGTCCCACGATGCGCTCACGCGGTCCGTCACGGCCGAGCTCCTTGGCTATCTGGATGCGACCCACGCATGTCGACGTCTGATCGAAGCCCTCGACGACTCCGAGGCAAACGTTGTTACGGCCGCGGCAACGGCCCTCGGTCGGTTACGGCTCACCGAGTCGGAAATGGCGCTTCGCTATCGCCTGGCTTCCGAGTACGCCGTCGAACAACCCGACCTCGCCGTCTGCGTTGCTCTCGTGACTGCGCTCGGCCGGGTCGGCGATCGGCGAGCAGTCCCGATCCTCACGGCCTCGCTCAATCGCTCCCATCGACTTTCGCTCGCCGCATCCACAGCGCTCGAGACAATGGGGGCGCGACGCTCGCCGACGTCGGAACGCCTGCGCGCCCTCGAAGACGCTCGAACCATCGAAGTGGGGACACGAACATGACCCGCGACATTGCGGCGTCAATCCTCACCATCAACGACATGATTCTCGTGTACTTCGTTGTGCTCAATTCGACGTATCTGTTCGTACTGGCCGGTGCCTTTGCCGAGATGCATCGAACGATGCGTCGACCCGATCCGGCCAGTCGCGATGACATGTTCGCCAACCCGCTCACGCCCCCCGTGTCGATTCTCGTGCCAGCTTTCAACGAGGAGGCCGGGATCATCGAGAGCGTACGATCGCTCCTCGCCTTGCGGTACCCGCTGTTCGAGATCATCGTGATCGATGACGGCTCGTCCGACGCGACCTTCGAGCGTCTGCAGGAGGCGTTCGATCTCAAGGAGATCGTGCCGTTTACGGACAACGAAGTGCAGACCATCGGTGCCGTTGTCTCAATGCATGTTGCTCGTGGCCGCGAGCCGCTCACGGTGATTCGAAAAGTGAACGCAGGTCGCCGAGCCGATGCCCTCAACGTTGGCCTCAACGCCGCCCAACACCCGCTCGTGTGCATGATCGACGCCGACTCGCTCCTCGAGTCCGACGCCCTCTTGCGGGTGGCCCAGCCATTTGTCGACGACCCCACGCGGGTGGTCGCTACCGGTGGCGTGATCCGCGCTGCGAACGGGGCCACCGTTCATCGTGGATGCATTATCGCCAACGGTCAGCCGCGAAAGTGGATTGAGCGCATCCAAAGCATTGAGTACCTCCGGTCCTTCTTGGTCGGCCGCACCGGTTGGTCTTGGGCGAGTGGACTACTGATTATCTCCGGAGCGTTCGGCTTGTTCCGTCGCGACGTCGTGGTTGCCGCCGGCGGTCTCGACGCGGCGTCGCTCGGCGAGGATGCCGATCTCGTGGCGTCGCTCCATCGCCATCTTCGCGATGCAAAGCGCGACTACTCCGTGGTGTTCGTTCCCGAGCCGGTGTGTTGGACGGAATTGCCCAGCGACATTGGCTCCCTCGGTCGTCAACGCAAACGATGGTCGCACGGGTTGGCGCAGGTCCTGTGGAAGCAGCGCAAGATGATGCTCAACCCACGCTACGGGCGCATAGGCCTGGTCGTTCTCCCCTACTACCTGCTCTTCGAACTGCTCGGCCCGGTCATTGAGCTTCTCGGAATCGTCAGCGTCGTGATCGGCCTCGCTTTCGGCCTGGTGAATGTTCCGTTTGCGCTGTTGTTCGGCGTCGTTGCGCTGGGCTTCGGCCTGCTGCTCTCGCTCGCCGCGTTGGCCATCGACGAACTCACTCGGCACCGGTCCACTACTTGGCGCGATCTGTTTGTTGGAGCGGCGTCGGCCGTGGTCGAGAACTTTGGCTACCGTCAGCTGCACTCGTGGTGGCGCCTACGCGGCCTGGTCGATGCCGTTCTCGGCCGGACGCCCTCGTGGGTGGCAATGCCTCGCTCCGGCTTCACCAGCGAGTCGACCCCGTAGCTCTGCGCCGCTCGCTTAGCGACGCGACACGCGACCGCGCAGGGCCAGCAGCGAGAGGCTGAAGCCGACGAAGAACACACCGGCAATGGCAAAGACCACCGCCGGCGGAAGTTGGAATGCTTTGCAGTTACCCACGTTGGGCGCTTGTTCGCCGAGCTTCTGCGGCGTGCCCACGTTGACGACGTCGAAGAGCGCCCCGATGATCAACGGTGGGATTACGGCCTCACGACCACGGAGGATGCCGCCGTGAGCTCGAGCGAAACCCGTACGCACTTGACCACCCACCCGGCTTCAACAACGCAACGTCTGACACCCGGTTGAACCGATCACTTAGGAACCCGGCGATTGTGTCAATCGAGGGGGCATCCACCGCATCAGTTTTGCTTGCCGGCAATACCGGCGGGCGTAGCGGTTTTGCTATGGGTTCCAGGCGGAGCAGGTTGTTTGTGCTTGTTGGCATCGGGGTCATCGCTGCCGTTGGACTGAGTGTCGCGCCGGCGAGCCCGCAGCCGTACCCAACGGTCACGCTTCCTCGCCTTGACGCAACGGCGCGCGTTGCCGTTGCCGATCGGGCACAAATCCTCTTCTACACGGCCAGTATCGAGTTCCTCGCGCCCGGCACATGGACAAAGCGACGGATCGCGGGCGGAACGGACGCCTGCGATGCATCATCGGGCTGGGCCCTGCGACCAGGCAAGTACCAGATCCACCTCATGACCCCATCAGCCGCATCTCCAACCCAGTTCACTTCACCTCCCATTCCCCTCACTGTCACGCAATAGCTAGGGCACAATTCCTCCCGTTCGGAAAAAAATGTTTAAATTTTTGGTCGAACAGCCCCATTTCTGTCACACCCCCCTCTGCATACTTGACCCATGGAGTTCGGGCCCGCTAACAAGATCATCGGTGATCTTCGCGGCCTGAACTTCGCCACGTACGACAAAGACTCCGTCGTCACATTTCTGTCGCAACTGCAGAAATGGCGTGGCATGTTCGATGCCGTAGAGATCAACGCGGCACGACGTCTTCATGAGCTTTCCGTCACCGCGCCAGCCGATCTCGCCGCGGCCACGCAACGCCATAGCCGGTCGGGGAACACCGTTTTCGAACGGGCCGCCACGCTCGCTGGCGTCGAAGCGCTAACGGAACCATTGCGCAACGGTGGGATCCATGGAGCCCACATCGACACGGTCACGAAAGTCCTACGGACCGTGCGTGACGAACACGCCGAGCAGTTCAAAAACACGCTTCCGGCGCTCGTTGAAAAGACGGTCACTGATCGGGTCAACCCCGACGAGTTCGCCCGCATGCTCAACAAGGCAGCCCGCAACATCGAGAACGACGACGGCATCAGCCGACGCGAACAACAACGCCGAGACACCGCGCTTCGAA
>JAYSTV010000611.1:0-30687 GCA_043719425.1 Acidimicrobiia bacterium
TGGGAACACTTCACCACCACCTGGGATGCTGCCCACGGCACCACCTCGCGCCTCGGCCAGAACAAGGCGCTCGTGCTTTCTCTCCACGCGCAACCCACCCGTGAAGAAGCATGGAAGATCGGCGGGCCGGGCCACGACGAGTTCACGCGATTCCTCGCCCCCTATCATCGGTTCACCAACTACAAGGACGAGAACGGCGCCAAGATGGCCGGTGGCGTTCGTCCCACGCTCCAACAGTCCTGCGATCAACAGATTCAGCTCGTCGACTCCGTCGAGAACTGCGCCGAGGCAATTCGTATGTACGCAGATCGATTTGAGGTTGAACACTTCGTGTTCTTCCTTGACCTCGCCGGCCTCACGCGTAGCCAACTCAACGAGCAGATTCACATTCTCGGTGAACAGGTCCTACCCATGGCGGGCATCACTCTGGAACCCCTGGCCAAGCCGGAGCAATCAATCCCCTACCGTCCTTTCTGATCGGCGACCACGTTCATGACGAACACGAGCGCCGACGCGCCTGACGGAAACCCGCGCTCGATTTCCTGGCTGCGCAATGCTGGCCTGGCCGACGGGCGGGTCGTCGACGTGGCCATCGATGCCACCTCGGGAACAATCGTCGCCGTCAACGAACCTCGGCGGGCGTGGCCTCGCGGCGCCGCGATCGGTGCGGTCATCGACCCCAACGGCGGCGCCTCGGTCACGACCGACATTGACCTCGAAGGTTGGCTCCTCCTCCCTGCTCCGGCCGAGCCGCACGCGCATCTCGACAAGGCGCTCACCGTTTCGGAGGTCCCGAATCCGCGTGGCGACCTCTTGGGGGCGATCGAGGCATGGACGCAACTGGTGCCCAAACTCACCGTCGCCGATATGGCGGAGCGCGCCGAGCTCGCCGCGCTCGAACTTCTTGCGAACGGGGTTACTGCGGTGCGCACTCATGTCAACGTGCACGAAGGCGTTGAGACCAAGGCGGCCGAGGCCCTGCTCCTCGTGCGCGATCACATCGGCCATCTCCTCGACATCGAAATCGTGGCGTTATGCGGTTGGGTCACCGGTCCGGATTCGGCGGTGTCTCGACAGCTCATTCGTGAGGTGCTGGCCATGGATCCGTCGATGGTGGTGGGCGGATGTCCGCACCTCGACGTTGAGCCACTCGCGGCAAGTGACTTCGCCCTCGATCTGGCCATCGAGCAGGGCCGCAAGCTCGACCTCCATACCGACGAAACCCTCAACGGCGAACATCTCGAACTTCGCTACCTCGCTCGACGCGTGCAAGAAACCGGCTTCGACCTCGGGACCACCGCTAGCCATTGCGTGAGCCTCGGGGTGCAGCCGCTCGATGTGCAGCACGACGTGGCCGCCGAGGTGGCCGCCGCCGGCGTTCGAGTGATCACGCTTCCGCAAACGAACCTGTTCCTGCAGGGCCGTGACCATCCGGTCTCCACGCCTCGCGGACTCACCGCGCTTCGTCCGCTGCTGGCCGCCGGGGCCACGCTCGGGGCCGGCGGTGACAACGTTCGTGATCCGTTCAACTCGATGGGTCGGTCCGATCCGTTTGAGACGGCCGCGCTTCTCGTCATGGCCGGCCATCTTTTACCCGACGAGGCCTACGCCGCGGTGTCATCGGGCGCTCGCGTATCGATGGGTTTCGTCGCCGGACGAATCGACGTTGGTCAGCCCGCCGAACTACTCGCCGTTCCCGGCCACGATTTGACGTCGGTCATCGCCAAGGCCGATGCCCAGCGCATGGTGTGGCATCGCGGACGTTTGGTGTCGAGCACGAAAGTGGAGCGCAGCGTCCTGCGCTGAGCCACGACGTTGCGTGTTCGCTCCGGTGACAGACGGCTTCGCCCGCACGCCGCTTTGGGGGTCGTGGCCGTTGTGGCCGTTGTGGCCGTTGTGGCTTCGTGCACGGACGGCACGCGACCTTCGCCCGACGCCATCGTTACAACGACCTCGTCGTCGGTGGTTGCCGCCGCGTCGGTACCCAGACCGAGCCCGAGCGCACTCAAGGACGTTTGTCCTGATCCGATTGTGATTCAGCTCGATCGTCCCGTCGACGTGTGGTCGCTACCGCTTGTCGGCGTGACCGCAGTCGACGGACGCACGGGTGCGGCGGCCTATCGCGGCGCCATGCTCGATCCGCTCAGCATCCTGCCGCTCGGTATCGACATCGAGATTCGTTCGGCCGCCACGATTGCCAACGGCAGTGTGCTCGACGCCATGGCGCGGGACCCTCAGATACTCCTCGGCGCAGTGTCGACCGACGACCTGCTCAGCGCGAAAGACACCGTCCGCGCCGTGTTTGCACCGTGGGAACGCAACGATCTCGCCCTCACGTGGCCATCGACCCTCGGCCGGACGGCGGCCGAACTCCCGCCGGGCTCGAAGCCGGTCGCACCGCCCGCTGGTGTCACCCCTGACGTGGTTGAGTATCTCGACAAATCCGGTCTGTTCAAGGCCTCAAAGACCACGACGCCGACCACGCTTCGCCCCCTCGACGGTGCCGTCACGAGCACCATCGCCCCGCCGGCCAGTCCGGGTTGGGTGCAAATTCTGGCGAATCCGTTCGTCACCAAGAATCCCGCCCTCACCGTGCAACTCGTCGACGAACTCGGCTGGGAGCCGTATCCGTTCGTGTTCGCCGCCACCGACGACACGCGCATTCGCTACGAGCAGTGTCTCCGCGGACTCATCCCGGTACTGCAGGGTGGAGCGGTGCGCGTCACTCGCCAGCCCGAACGTCTGTCCGGCAATCTCGGCGCCATCAGCGCCAAGCTCGGCACCCCGATCGACATCACGGCGACGGTGGCGTCGGCGCAGGTGGCCATCGAGAACGGCCTGATCGGCAACGGCAATGACGCCACCCTCGGCGATGTCGCCGCCGCCCGCCTCGCGCAGTACACGCGAGCCCGCGCCGTGGCCAACGGAGAGACCGTCGACGAGTTCCCGGCGCTCGAACGCAAGCTCCGCGCCCGCATCGACGCCAAGTTCATCGACCCCCTCATCGGCCGCTCATAAGCGCACGTATGATACGCGAAGTCGGCAGCTACTTCCGCGCTTCGCCCCGGTGAACCTGTCGGTTGCCGACGCCCGCTGTCCACACCAACAGGTATGGTGACCTGGATGGACGCCCCTCGACGGTCCCGAGAAGACTGGATCACGGCCGGGCTCGCCGAGCTCGGTACCGTTGGTGTCGATCAGCTGCGGCTCGATCGCATCGCGTCCGACCTTGGAGTGACCAAGGGAAGCTTTTACTGGCACTTCGAAGACCGCGACGAACTTCTTGCCGCCATCGTCGACGGCTGGGAGGCTCGATGTACCGAAGACGTGATCAGCGCGGTCGATCGATCCGGGCCGGACCCTCACGATCGAGCGACGCAACTCTGGCAACTCACTGCCGGCGCCCCGAACATCCAAGCCGAGCTCGCCATCCGCGACTGGGCTAGACGAAGCGAGACGATCGCATCGCAAGTCCAACGAGTTGACGACCGGCGGATGACGTACGTTTCATCGCTGCTCGCCGATCTCGGAGTCCCACGACGCGAGCTTGCCGCCCGGTCGCTCCTCGCCTATTCCCTTCTCCTCGGCTACTACCTCATAGCGACCAGCCAACCGCACCGCAAACGGCGTCGAATCGCGGACGAGGCCTTGCGGTTGATCCTTTCCAGCTCGGCCTAACGATCGGCTCGCCCAGTGGTCATTGAAGAAATCCGCGATTATCTGACCACCATCGATGCAGCCAAGAGACATGTTGCGACGATGAAGCAGTTTCGTGGCACGTGAAACCAATACAACTGTGCGAGGGCGATGTAGACGGCAGGAATCACCAACAGGCTGACGTTGAGCACCAAGGAGGACTCCAGATAGCTCGAGTTCTCGGTTGCGAGCGTGATGTAGAACCCACCGAAGAACGCCATGCCCAGACTGTGGCTCAGATGAAAGCCCTTGATCCCTTTCCACATGTTGCCGGTCGTGGACATTCCACTCTTGCCGCTCTGTAGCTGAGCCAGAAGTGCGGCATCTCGCGGCTCGAACTTGGTAGTGAAGAGCATCAAGCCGGCGTGTCCGATACCAAGAACGACAAAGACCGAACAACCCAAGACATGCAACGTCGTGCTCATGATGTTCTGAACGCCTTCGAGGTCGATTCGATGCGCGATGCGCTTCGGGCTGCGATGGCCGCCGTCATGGGAATCAGCATCCGGTACAGAGGTTTGACGAGCCAACTGGGGTACACCGGATGGCGTTCCTCGAACGCGACTCTGCCCCGAGTTTGCTCTTTCCCGAGCCTTCGGAGCGGTTCGATGGTGAAATCCAGACGAATCAGGTGCTTCATGCTCTTGTAGCCGTAGAGATCCGGCGCCACGAGACGAAACGGCACACCCGTCCAGCGCACTTCTCGAACCGACCAGGTCGTCACGCAATGAAAGTCCGCAACGATGTCGACCACACCGATGCGTTGGAGGTCCCCTTGGTCAAGGCTGACCAGGGTTTGATCACCTTGGGTCACGGAGAGGATCGGATCCGTTGGTTGCGGCGGAGGGGGGAGGTGCGGGCGGTCTCCGAATCGTGGCATCGCTGTCAACAACCTCTGACCCGGCGGAAGCCCTTCTGCCTTGTGTGGCCAAACGATGTTCATTGGTCGATCGCCACATCTTGAGCGATCCGCCGAAACCGCCGACCGATGAGGTGCCGTTTCCATACTCATGGGTATGGAGACTATTAGACCCAGCCCAGGGTGTCAATACCGGCAGGTATTGTGAGAGGTGACATCGGCAAGACCCGGAGAAGCCCGAATATCCGCAGGCGTAGCGGGTCTGCCGCGGGCCAGACGGCGGCGAGAATTCAGAGCGCCTAAGCGAGCGTTCCCGTCCCGCTCGCGGGGCCTTTCCTTGGGTCCGATGGGCCTGCTGGCAGTTCGGACGGAGTGGACTCCGTCATAGCGGGTGAATTCGGTCATCGATCAATCAGGAAGCTCTCGACAATCGCACTCGCTGATGTTGCGCTGCCGGCCGGGCAGGGGTGGGGAATGGCGACCGACCCCAAGGACCTGCACGCCATCCCGAGCATCAGATCACACCGGCGACGTTCTCTGGCCGAAGCCTTCGGACGGGCACATCGCCAAGTCGCTCGTTTGACGACGCGCAGCTGGTTCTTGTACGTGTACCCAAGGTGGTGACGCGCACACGGAACTCGGCATCGAACATCGACGGTCTAGACATTTCAGGAATCCTCTCAGAAGGACTCCGGAATCAGGGGTGAGGTTCAAACCTCCTCAGCCGAGCCAACAGCCGACCTGCCAGCATCCACAACGGCACCATCATCGACGCCGACGGCGAACTCAACCTCGGCCGCAGCAAAGCCGACGAGGGCCCGAATTCCTATGTGCGCGAACTAACCGACCGACGCGGACACGGCGCGACGGGCACGCGCCGTGCGGCTATCCGACGCGAGAACGGCCGTCGCCGCATTGCGGCCCGACGCACCCCAGATGCCGGCGCCGGGGAACGTGGCCGCGCCCGTGAGGAAGAGGCCGTCGACGGGCGTTTCGTATCGTGACAGTTCGGGACTTCGGCCCAGCAGAGCGGTGAGCGGTGTGCCCGAGAACGCAGGGGCATGGCCGCGGACCATCGAGAACTCGCGCTCATATTCCTGCGGACCCATAAGACGGAAGTCGACGACATGATCGTGGAACGGTCGACCATCGGCCATCGTGACCAACTCGGAGACTTTCGTGAGCCACCGTCGTGGTTCGTCGGTCGACTCCCAGCCACCGGCCAGCGCATACGGCGTCCAGAGAATCTCCAGGCTGAACACGTGATGACCGGGCGGGAGACCGGCGGCCACCGTTGGGTCGAGGGCCGACGGCAGCTGCACGAAGAACTGCGGCCGTTCGGCGATCCGACCCTGCAATTGCAAACGGTGATCGGCGGCGAGTTGGGCCAGCGAGGTGCTCACCACCATCGACGGATTGCTGACCTGCGCCGCCGTGAGACCGAGGGACCCGACCATGGCGTCGTCGACGGCGGGGATCGCATAGGGCGCGTCGATGACGGCGTCGATCTTGCCCTCGTAGCCATCGTGCACGGGCGCGTCGCGATACTTGGCAATCAACGATGCCGCCGACGCCGGTGGATCGCGCAGCCACTCGACGAGGGCAAGCTTCGGATCGGTCGCCGCCACAACGATCGGCGCGCGCAGTACTTCACCACCGACCAACTCCACGCCGACAACGCCACCGCGCTCGCACAGGATGCGCGCCACTTTCGCGCCGGTGCGAACGACACCACCGGCGGCGGTGAACGACGACGCGATCGCCACCGGAAGCGCACCGCTACCCCCACGCGGACGACCGACCGGCGCGTGGTGTCGCATGGCGTAGCCGAGCGCACCGAGGCCGGTGCCGGGCGTTTCCGGTGAAAGACCCCACACCGACGGACCCGTCGAGACCACCGGCGTGCGGACCGCTTCGGCGGTGAAGTACGAACGCACGACATCGCCCACGCTCCGGCGGGACCACTGCAGAATCGTGGGCACCGCACGAGACGCAGAACGTGCCCGTCGGGCGAGACCGCCGACCACTGCGCCAGGGGTGGGCGTGTGCTGCGCGAGCTCAGTGATGGTGCGCACGACCGGCATGGCGGCGCGCAGGTAACGCTCATAGCCAGCCACCTCGCCGGGATAGGAAAGCCGGAGCGATTCGAGGGTGGCCGCCTGATCGTGGAAGAGGAACCACGCCGGCCCGCCGTCCCAATGCACGTTGAGATAGGCCGGCTCCACGTTGAGGTACTCGAGACCGTGACGGCCGAGATCAAGCTCGTCGGGGATCGACGTGGTGCGCACCATGGCGTGGTCGCAGTTGCAGATGTTGACGAGCGCACCACCGAGCGCGTGATCGGTGCCCGAGCAGCCACCGATGGTGGCCCGAGCTTCGAGTACGACCGTGGAAATCCCGGCGCGCTGCAGATACGCCGCGCAGATCAGTCCGTTATGCCCTGCTCCGACGACGATTGCTCCTGCATCCATGTCTCCGATGCTGTCATCTCCGCGGCCATACCTTCGGCGCGTTCACGAGCCTCGATGAGTTTCGTCCGCATCGCCAGGAACGCGACGACCGCAGAGACGACGACGATCAGCACCAGGACCACGATCACCGAAGCGGGTAGCCGACGAACCACCGAGAACACGTAGATCTCCGGGGCCAAAAAACCGAGGAGGGCGCCGAGGGTCCACCACGACGTACGCCGATGATCGCTCGCCACCACGGCCCGCACGAGATGGACGCCGGAGAATCCGTAGAGCAACGACGACACGATCTCCACCACCGCAAACGCTTTGACCGACAGGCCGTACTCGGTCAGAAACGCTCCGGCCAGGGCAATCCGTATCAGCCCGTACGCAAGCGTGACGACGACCCAGCCGCGCTCCAGCAGTTCGCGGTTCTCCCGGCCGAATCGCCGGGTCCGCGTCCACCAATGGACGCGATGTTCGCCGGAGCCCGACGTCACCGGAACTCGTCGGGCATCAACAAGCTCGGACCCACGTGCGCGTCGAGCCAACGCTGGATCGGCTTCGTCGCCACCCATGCCTTCTCGACCTTGGCCACCACCGATGGTCCGCCTAGCCACGACGGCGCGCCGAAGTCGACCGAGCCAATCACGCCCTTCCATTGCAGCAGCGCAATGCGCTGATGATCACGGGGATAGCCCCGTGGCGCGGTCTTCAGCGGCTCGCCGTGCCCGTGACTCACCGACGCCTTGGCTTTGCGCACCTCGGCGATCGCCGTCTCCAGTTTGGGGCCAACGCGATCGTCGGCCACGGCGGCCCGGTAGCGCTCGAGCTGATCGGTCGCCATGGAGTAGTAACCGCACGCCGCCATGAGCCCCTTGGCCGAAAGCTGCACGTAGACGATCGAGCCGCCTTCGAGTTCACCCACGGCACCGGTATGGGTCTTGTACGGCGTCTTATCCTTGGCGAAGCGTACGTCGCGATACGGACGAAAGACCGTGAGCGGCCGGTACTGAGCGTTGACCGCCTCGGTCAGCGCCTTCATGGGCCCGCGTACGTCGGATTCGTAGAGCGCGGCGTTCGCCGTCCAGTAGGTCTTCGAGTTGTCGGCCTCTAGCCCAGCGAAGAACGCCGTGGCCTGGGGACCGAATCCGGAGAATGCCATGAACCATCTTCGCTCAGCGCCCCACTACTACACGCCGCGCAAACTACCCTTGGCGTTCATGGCGACCGCTCCCGTTCACCCGGCCGCCGAGCCGTGTGAAGTCACCCGGTCGGCGGCTCGACGCGGCTGGTCCGTGCACCTCTTCACCACGACCGGCATCGTCGTGGGCATGCTCGCCCTGCAGGCGGTGTTCAACGCCAAGCCCCGCGAGGCGATTTTCTACCTCCTACTCACGCAGATCATCGACGGGATCGATGGGCCGATGGCGCGCAGCGTCGACATCGTGACCAGCGTGCCGCGTATCGACGGCTACGTGCTCGACCTGGTCATCGACTACGTGACCTGCGTGGTTGTCCCGGCGGCGTTTCTCCATCAGTTCGATCTCCTGCCCCACGCACTGTCACTCCCCATGGCCGGCCTCGTCGTGTTCCTTTCGGCCATCTGGTTCTCGCGCACCGACATGATGACCGAGGACAATTGGTTCCGAGGTTTCCCCGCCACGTGGAACCTCGTGGCGCCCACGTTCTTCCTGCTCGGCACGCCAAAGTGGGCCAACGCCGCGGCCACCCTGGCCCTCTGCGTCCTCATGGTCACCAACGTCCGCTTTCCCCATCCGGTTCGCTCCGAAGGCGGACGGATCTTCACCCTGCCCATCACCGTGGCCTGGCTGCTCGCCATGACCTGGGCCACGCAGCGATTGCCAACGCGGTCCGTCGTTGGTCGCGCTGGTCTCATCGCCGCCGTCGGGTATTTCTTCGGCCTCTGTCTGTGGAAGACCCGCCAGGCGGCCATCACGCCCACGCTCGCTACTCCGACCGCGCAGGCGGCAACGTAGATGACCAGCCGCCGCTTCGACGAACTCGCTGTGCATGACCTCGGCGATCACATCACCGAGTCGTCGATCCTGCTCCTCCCGCTCGGCGCGATCGAGGCCCACGGACCACACCTTCCGCTCAACACCGATCTCATGATCGCGCAACACGCCGCGGATCGCGTCACGGCCGAGTTCGGAGATGCCCTCGACGTGTGGCTGCTTCCGGCCCTCAGCTACACGAAGAGCAACGAGCACGCGTGGGCGCCCGGAACCGTGTGGCTATCGATGACCACAATGCTCGCCGTGCTCAACGACATCGCCCGTTCGCTGGCCACGACGGAGGCCCGCAAGCTGGTGTTCGTCAACGGTCACGGCGGCAACAGTGCCCTGCTTCAGGTCGCCCTGCGCGAGCTCCGCCTGGCCTACGGATTTCAGACCTTCCTCATGCAGCCGTTCGTGGTGAGCGGCGAGGGGAACGAGTTCGGTATGCCCATCCACGGCGGGCACGACGAAACGTCGATGCTGATGGCGATCCGTCCCGACCTCGTCGATGTCACGAAAGCAGTGCGCGCCGTTCCCGAGCGGCTGGCGTCGAACCGCCATGTTCGTTTCGGTGGCAGCGTGAGTTTCGGCTGGTTGTCCAACGATTTCGAAGCCGTGCCCGGCGATGGACAGTTGCCGATCGGTCTCATCGGCGACGGCACCGGCGCAACTGCGGAACTCGGAGCGCAACTGTGGGATCGCGTGATCGCCACGATGGGTGAAGCCCTCGCCGAGATCAGCGCCTGGGACAGCCGTTCGTTCGGCCCCGGAGAGGCGCCGGTTCTCTAGACGGAAACTCGGCGCTACTTCGTGCACGTAGCATGTTGGGTGCAATGTCGGGCTTCTCTCTACGCGCGCGCTTGGGCACGATCGGTGCGGTCGCCATCGTGGTCGGCCTGGCCGGGGCGGCCTACGGCGATGCTCGTTCCTTCGACGGACGAGTGCTGCGCAACGTCACCATCGCCGGGCGCAACGTCGGCGGGCTCGATGCCGCCGGGTTGGAGAAGGCGATTGATTCTGTCGAGGAAACCATGCGGGCCGCACCGGTGCGCATCGCCACGCCAACGGGCGGATTTTCGTTTCCGGGCGCATCGTTCGGTCTGACCGTCGATCGACCCCGACTGCGCGCCGCAGCTCTGGCCGCCGGTCGAGAACCTTCACTCGGTCATCGGCTCCGTCGCTACGTTTCGGCCTTCAGCACTCCGTTCGATATCGCCGTGCCGGTGATGGTCGCCAACGACAAGACGGTGAGCGTGCTGCAAGAGGGCGAAGGGTCACGTCGCCGCGACCCCGTCGACCCGAAGCTCAAGGTCCGCAACGGCTCGTTCTCGATTCTTCCCGGTAGCGATGGCGAGGGTATCGACGCGCGCATCGTCGCCGACACGATCGAGAGCGAGGTTGCCGCCGGCCGTTTCCCGGTCACCGTGGCGGCCACCAGCGTGGCGCTACCGTCGCAGTACACGACGGAAGAACTCGCCGGCCTATCGGCGAGGGCCACCGCCCTCACGGCGCGTCCGATCGAAGTAACCGCCAACGGCTCGTCATACACGATTTCCACCGACAACCTGCGCGACTGGGTCCGGCCGAGCATCGTAAACCGCCAGGTCCGCCTCACCCTCGATCCCGACGAGACCTTGTCCGGTCTGCGCAAGATCTTCGGCGGCGAGATCGTTCGTCCGGCCCGTAACGCGCAGCTACTCATCGGCAGTGCCGGTGACGTGGTCACCCTCGCGTCGGAGCAAGGACTTCGCTGTTGTGCGGCGTCGACCTATCAGCGGCTCGAAGCGGTCTTCGCCGGCGCTGCCAGTCCACCGGTCGCCCTCGATCTGGATGTGATTGAACCGACGCTAACGACCGACGAAGTGAGCACTCTCGGAGTCACCGAGCAGATCTCCACGTTCACCACTCGCCACCGCGCAGGCGAAGATCGCGTCAAGAACATCCACCGCATCGCCGACCTGTTGCGCGGCACCGTGATCAAGCCGGGCGAGACGTTCTCGGTCAACGAAACCATCGGACCGCGCACACCGGCAAAGGGTTTCATCGAAGCCCACGTGATCGAAGACGGGGTCTTCAAGGACTCCTTCGGCGGCGGTATCAGTCAGTTCGCCACGACCCTGTTCAACGCGTCGTTCTTCGCCGGCCTCGACATTCCCGCATACAAGGCCCACTCGATCTACATCTCGCGCTATCCCTTCGGCCGCGAGGCCACGCTTTCCTTTCCCCGCCCGGATTTGAAGATCCGAAATACCACTCCCTACGGCGTGATGATTTGGCCGACGTACACCGACTCGAGCCTCACGGTCTCGCTGTACTCCACGAAGTTCGCCACGGGCGAAGTCGCCGAGCAGAAGAAAAACGATCAGGGTCTGTGTACGAACGTCGAAACCACACGACGGATCACGCGTATCGACGGCACCTCCAAGACCGACACCTTCCGCGCCGTGTACCTTCCGAAGGAAGGCGTGAACTGCAACGGTGATCCAACTCCGGGCGCAAGCACCACCACACTCAAGCCCCGCGAAACCATCGCCCCAGCAGAACCGGCGATCACGACCGGGAGCGGCGACACGGTTCCGGCTTCGCGTGTCCCCGTGAGCAAGCCTCCGGCCTCTGCCCCGCCGGAGGCACCGCCCTCGTCGAAGAAGCCCTCGCCACCACCCACGACGGTTCCGGAGCCGCCAGCGAGCGGTGGCCCCGTGCCCGTCGGGTCCCCGGTCACAAACGTCGCCACGTAAGCGAGGGTCCGCCGCAATCGGACCGGTCTCGCCAAAACTGACACGGTGATCACCGATTGCGCTGTGTATGTCCGCGGAGCACGCGGAGATGCTGACCTGACTCTCGACGCCGCGTTCGAGTCTCTCCACCAAGCCGACGCAATGGTGTGGATCGAACTCGTCAGCCCGACCGAGACCGAGATCGAAGCGGTAGCCAGCGAGCTCATGCTTCATCCGCTGGTGCTTGAGGACGCTCGAAAACCGCATCAACGACCAAAACTGGAGCTCTATCCGAACTCGGCCTTTCTCGTTCTAAAGACCATCGCGTCTCAAGACAACGACGGCCCATTGCGGTTCGGTGAGCTACAGATCGTGGTCGGTTCGCGTTTCGTCGTCACGATCCGCCACGGAGACTTCGATCCGGTGGCCGTCGCCCGAAACGTGCTCCAGAATAATCCTGGCTTCTTCGCCCACGGCATTACCGCCGTGATCCATGCCCTCGCCGACGCCGTGATCGATCGTTACGAAACAGCCTGCGACGAGATCGAGGCATCGGTCGACAACATCGAAGCACTCGTGTTCGCACCAGAATCAAAAAACGCGGCCGAACTCATCTTCCGACAGAAGAGAAGCACACTTACTTTCGCACGAAACGTTGGACCTCTCGTCGACGTGATCGGACGCTTGGCCGCGCATCGCGCCGTCTTCGAGACGCCCGATGCCGTGGCGCCGTACTTCCGTGACGCCGCCGATCACCTGGCCCGCGTGCAATCGCGCCTTGACCAGTCACGCGAACTCTTGACGGCTGCACTCGAAGCGAACCTGGCGCAAATCAGCATTCGGCAAAACGAAGATATGCGGGCCATGTCGGGCTGGGCGGCGATCATTGCCGTGCCCACGTTGTTCGCCGGGATCTGGGGCATGAACTTTCAACACATGCCTGAGCTCAACACCTTCTGGGGCTATCCCCTCGCCCTCATTGCCATCGTGGCCAGTAGCTACGGCGCCTACCGCCGCCTCAAACGCAACGGCTGGATGTAACGCGCCCACCTAGAGGCCGAGCGACGTGAGGGCGGCTCCCGGCGCGGTGAGCACTTCGCTGGGCGGAAGACCGAGCCAGCCGGCGATCGTCGCGTAGTAGTCGGTCATCGACACGGTGGCGGCCACGTTGCCGGACGGATCGAGCTGCTCGAAATTCACCGGGGCACCGTGTCGGCCCGGCCGCACCGGGCCAAGCAAGAGAGCCGTTGATGCCGCTCCATGATCGGTGCCACCAGCATTGGCTTCGGGACGCCGACCAAACTCACTGGTGGTCGCAATCAGGACCCGGTCGCTCAGACCGCTGCGGACGAGATCGTTGTGGAAGGCGGTGAGCGCCACCCCGAGTTGACGCATCTGTTCCGGATGGGACCACTGGTGACCGGTGTGCGTATCGAACGATCCCCACGGTACGTGGATGACGCGCACGCCAACATTGAGCGACACGAGCTCGCGAGCGAGACCGAGGGCCGACGCAAGTCGGTTGTCGGGATACTTCGTCTTGCCGGTGATGCCACCGAGACCGTTGAGCAACGTGAGGCCCGACGCCAGCCCAACGCGGGCCCGGGCCAGAAGATCGCCATCGACGAACTCAAGACCCTCGGTCTCACCGCCGCCATCGGTCAATGCGCCCATCGTCGGTCGCATGCGCGCGTCCTGGTCCTGGGTCAGCTCGCGCAACGAGTCGAGTCCCGGCAGGGCGACGGTCGGCGCCTTGGCACTCAGCAGTGCCGGGGTCGAGCCACCGCCCACGCTGACGCCAACGACCGGCGAGCCGGTGTCGAGCACATCGCAGCAGCGTCCGAGAAATCCGGTGCGATTGGTGCCGGTGCCGTCGGGATCACCCTGCCACCAACGAGTCATCATTCCCGTGTGCGAAAAGTCCGGCTTGGGCACGCCGAGCCCTTCAACGAACGCCACGCGCGACGCCAACGGCGCCAGGCCCGCAGCGATCGAGTAGCGATCGTCGAAGCGAACGAGATCCTTCGGGTTCAACCACGCCCGATTGCGGAGCTGGCGAAAGCGAGCGTCGGCGGTCGGCACCAGCATCGAGAAACCATCGTTGCCACCTTGCAGCTCGATCACCACGAGCACGCGAGGTCCGCCCACGGGACGACCGGCGACCAACGGGCCTTCCGCGACGGCGGTCTTCTTCTTCGACGCGCCCGACGCTCTCTTCGCTCGCTTGGCGGCGTCGGCTGACGAACCGTCGAGGTCAAGCGCGGCGGGAAGCAGGGTGGCTGTCGTTGTCAGCCCAACCATCGACAGAAACTGCCGACGCGAGACAACCGAGTTGGGTCGGGGGTCGGCAATCATTCGGGTTTCCAGACATGGTGAGGACACGAGTGTTGCGAGCACCGGAGCGAAGCGCAGAAGCGCAGCACCAAAGAACAGAACCTCATGCGAGGGAGAACTCCGGGGAGAGGAGGGCGGCGGTGAGCAGCCGGCGAGAGATCGTCAGTTCATCGGCATTGCCGGCGACGGCGAGAGCCGACTCGCGCAGCACGTTCAGCGTTCTCGTCGACACTTCGTGCAACGAGCACCGCGTGAGCGTGGCCGACACGAGGTCGCTGCCACCCGACGCCACGATTGGACTCATGCGCCACGAGATACTGCGCACATAGGCCGCTCGGGTCACGAACTGATCCGACGACAACCACTTGACCCCCGTGGGCCACCCCGCGGCGTTCGGTGGACGATGCGGCATCTGACCAAGGTCATTGAGCACCCAAGCGTTCACCGACTTTTCCTGGTCGGCCCGGAACGGTTCGATCGCATGCACCGCGGCCACCCACCATTCGATCGGAAGCTTCGGACGATTCAGTCGTGACGAGAGGAATTCGTTGCCGCGCACGATGCTCTCGACGAGCGGACGGATTTCGTAGCCGCTACTCCGAAACTGCTGACCCAACTGCGCGCTTCGTTCGGCCGACGGACGAACGCCCACGAGGTTGGCGTAGATCTTCGACGCCACATTCGGGGCTGTCGCCTCGTGGCCAAGGACGAGATCAATGACGTCGTCCACACCGAGCCGACCACGACGGCCGAGGAACACCACCTCTCCGCCCAAACTTCGCTCGGGCTTCTTCGTTACGGCTGCCGTTTCGTAGTCGACCTCGTAGCCGGCCAACGCCAGAGCCCCGGCCTTCACGTCGGCTTCGGTGTACTTCCCCGGACCAATCGTGTAGAGCTCCATGAGTTCGCGGGCGAAATTCTCATTGGGTGCTTCGATCGACGATCCGGCGAGGTCGAGATAGAAGAGCATCGCCGGGTTCGTGGCCATCTGACGAACTAGTGTTCCGAAGTTCCCCATTGCATGTGTACGTAGTAATTGCTGCTGCGCGTGCAGCATGGCGAGGTTGCCAACCTTCTCGCTGCTCGTGGCGAAGTGGTTGTGCCAGAACCAGGTCATGCGCTCGTGAAGGCCAGCGCCCGTTGACCGGAGGTTCCCGGTCCAGCCATTCATTGCGTCTTCCCAGCCATCCTGACGGCTCTGGGCCGGAGCGATAGCCAGCGGCGCTGAGTTCAGGGCCCAGTCGATGGCGGCATTGGCGGCCGCCTGGGGATTCGACGCGCCTCGAGAAAATCGAGCGACCCGTTCGGGGTCCGGCGCGATCGCGCAGCGTCGAAGAACATGGGCGACCAGCGCCTCAGAAGATGGAGCACCCACGCCATCATTATCGGCAGGTGCACCTGAAATCTTGATGAAGTGGAGCCGGTAGCTCAGCTCACGTAGGCGCAGAGATCGAAGATGTTTCCCTCCGGGTCAGCGAGGGTGGCGATCATCCCGTAGGACTCTCGGCGATCGTCACGCAGCCGTCGTGCTCCGAGTAGCAACAGCCTGGCCACTTCCGAGTCGAAGTCGGCAACCTCGCAGGCCAGATCAAGATGGATTCGCGCCTTGTCGGCGCCGCTCCACGACGTTGGCGCGGGAAGCAGACCATCGATTCGCTGGACGCCGAGCACCCGGTGCCCGTCCGAGCCGAGCACGGTCCAGCGGCCATCGTCTTCGCTCTGCAACACGTCGAGGCCAAGCGCCTTCGCCCAAAAGGCCACCACGACCATTGCCTCGGCGGCGTCGATGGTGACGAGATCGAACCGCGAAGGCCGGGTCGCGTTCACGACAGTTGCGCCCGCAGCAGCGTGAGTGTTTCTACGGCCTTGGCCATCATGTCGGCAATGGGGTCACCATCGATCAGGGCCATCCCAATCGTCTCCGGTTCATAGCGGCGAACGAGGTCGCCAAGACCGGCGGCGACCTTTGCCGGCGAGCCCGCCAAGGCCGACGGATTGGGCGCGGCGGCTTCCTTGAACTGAATCGAGGCAAACAGCGCGACGTCGATCGGACGGACCGATCGGGCCCAGGCCACTGGCGCGTCGAGCTTGGTGAGATCGAACCCGGAGAGGAACACGCCGTCGGCCTCACGCGAGGCGAGTCGATTGATTTGTTCGCCCTTCGAGCCCACATAGATCGGCACCTTCCGTGGCGGCGCGGCGTGGCCCGGAGGTGCGTAGCCCTCGACGGTGGTCCTCTGAGTCACGGCGCGGGCAATTCGGACCGCGTCGCGAATGAGCGCGACCGGCTTGTCGACGGTCAGCGCGAACGGGTCGAGCGACATGGCTCCACCGACCCCGAAGCCGAGCATCGCTCGTCCACCGGAGAGCTCGTCGAGCGTCGCCACACTTGAAGCCATGGCGCCCGGATGACGAAGGGCCGGCGACGTGATGCCGATGCCGAACCGAATTCGCGACGTGAGCATGGCCGCCGCGCTGAAGGCCACGATGGGCTCGCGCGAAACGCCCTCGTCGGCGATCCAGCATTCATCGAACCCGGCGGCCTCGGCGGCCACGATGCCTTCGATCAGGTCACGGATCGGTGCAACCGGAAAGAACCAAACCCCGATCCGAGGACGCGCCACGGCGATCAGCGAGTGGCGGCGGCGACGAGCGGCGCCGGAAGTTCCGATGCACCCATGAGGAACGCATCACACGCCCGAGCAGCCGACCGTCCTTCGGCAATCGCCCACACAATGAGGCTCTGGCCCCGACCCATGTCACCGGCCACAAAGACTGATTCGACGCTGGTGGCGTAGTCGGCATCGCGAGCCACGTTGCCGCGACCGTCGAGGGCCACTCCGAACTGTTCGAGCAGGCCGCCCTTCTCCGGACCGACAAAACCCATGGCCAAAAACACGAAGTCGGCGGCGATCTCGAACTCGGAGCCTTCGACCTTGTCGAACGTGGGTCGCCCATCGACCACCCGACTCACCACTTCGTGACCACGAATGGCGCGGAGGTTACCGTCGTCGTCGCCGACGTATTCCGTCGTGGTGACGGAATACAACCGCTCGCCACCTTCCTCGTGGGCCGACGTGACCTTGTAGACGAACGGGAACAGCGGCCACGGATTGCCGTCGGCGCGATCCTCGGGTGGCCGCGGCAAGATCTCGAACTGCTTGACCGACGCCGCCCCCTGGCGATGCGCGGTGCCGAGGCAATCGGCACCGGTGTCGCCGCCGCCGATGATCACCACATGCTTGCCGTGAACGTCGATCGGCGAGCTGGCGAAGTCGCCATGCTGCACCTTGTTCGACGGCATCAGGTACTCCATGGCGTAGTACACCCCACGCAGGTTGCGGCCCGGCGCATCGAGGTCGCGAGCCGCAGTGGAACCCCCGGCGAGAACAACCGAGTCAAACGTTGTCCGAAGATCGTCGGCCGACGGGTGACCGGGCTGGCCAACATGCACACCGGTGCGGAACACCGTTCCTTCGGCCTTCATCTGTTCGAGGCGGCGGTCGAGAACCCACTTCTCCATCTTGAACTCGGGGATGCCGTAGCGAAGGAGGCCGCCGATGCGATCGGCTCGTTCGAACACGACGACATCGTGGCCAGCGCGCGTGAGCTGCTGGGCGGCGGCGAGGCCAGCCGGGCCGGAGCCAATGATGGCCACTTTCATACCGGTCTTCACTTTGGCAATGATCGGCTTGACTCGACCCTCATCCCAGGCGCGGTCGATGATCGTGTTCTCGACAACCTTGATGGTCACTGGATCATCGTTGATGCCGAGCACGCACGCGCCCTCGCACGGGGCTGGGCAGAGGCGGCCGGTGAACTCCGGGAAGTTGTTGGTGGCATGCAGCCGCTCAATGGCATCGGACCAGTCGTTCTTGTAGACGAGGTCATTCCACTCGGGAATGAGGTTTCCCAGCGGACAGCCGTTGTGACAGAACGGAATGCCGCAGTCCATGCAGCGTCCGGCCTGGGTTTTCAACGCCGCGTCAGGGAACGGTTCGTAGACCTCTTTCCAGTCGCGCAACCGCACGGGAACCGGACGCCTCGTTGGCGTAGCCCTCGTGTTCTTCATGAATCCACCGATTTCACCCATGAACCGCTCTCGTTTCCCGTAAATACAATGCGTGCTGATTATTTGTACACATAGAACTATGCCCTTGCCGCGGCTGTGTTCGTGGTCGCCATGGGTATCCGCACAACCCTCATGCCCTTGCCGCGGCCATGATGGCATCGTTGACGTCCTCGCCCTTGGCTTCGGCCGAAGCCATCGCCCGCAGCACCCGCTTGAAGTCCTGCGGCATGACCTTCACGAAGTGCCGGACCGCCTCGTTGAAGTCGGCGAGCACGGCGTCGGCGATGGCCGAGCCCGTCTCTTCGTAGTGACGACGAACATGGCGCTCGATCAGCGCTCGGTCATCGTCGGAGAGCGGGTCGAGGTCGACCATTTCCCGGTTCACGAGCCCCGGGAAGGTCCCGTCGGTGTCGTACACGTAGGCCGCTCCCCCGCTCATGCCGGCACCGAAGTTTCGGCCCGTACGGCCGAGCACGATCACCGTGCCGCCGGTCATGTATTCGCATGCGTGATCACCCACGCCTTCAACGACGGCCGTGGCGCCGGAGTTGCGTACTCCGAAACGCTCGCCGACCACCCCGGAGATGTAGGCCTCGCCGCCGGTGGCCCCGTAGAGAATCACATTGCCGGCGATGATGTTCTCGTTGGACCGGAACGCCGCAGGCGCGTCGTGTGAAGGACGGACGACGATGCGCCCACCGGAGAGGCCCTTGCCCACGTAGTCGTTGGCGTCGCCCTCCACCCGCAGGGTGATGCCCTTCGGAACGAAGGCCCCGAAGCTGTTGCCGGCCGAGCCGGTGAAGTGGATCTGGATGGTGTCGTCGGGCAGGCCAACCCCGCCGTAGCGACGGGTGACTTCGGCCCCGAGCATGGTGCCGACCGAGCGGTTCACGTTGCGGATGGGCAGGTCGATACTGACCGGCTTGGCGTGGGCCAATGCAGGCGCACACAATTCGATCAACGTCTTGTCGAGGGCGCGCGCGAGACCGTGATCTTGGGTGGTCGTGCAATGCAGCGACGAGCCGTAGCGGTTCTCGACCGTGGCCAGAATCGGCGATAGATCGAGTCCCGACGCCTTCCAATGGGCCAGCGCCGCGGCGGTGTCGATCACGTCGACGTGACCGATGAGTTCTTCGATCGTGCGGAAACCGAGCTGAGCCAACAGCTCACGCACTTCTTCGGCGATGAACTCGAAGAAGTTCACCACGAACTCCGGCTGTCCGGAGAACTTGGCTCGCAACTTGGGGTTCTGGGTGGCGACGCCAACCGGGCAGGTGTCGAGATGACACACCCGCATCATGATGCAGCCGCTAACCACAAGCGGGGCCGTGGCAAAGCCAAACTCTTCGGCACCGAGCAGGGCGGCGATGAGCACGTCGCGACCGGTCTTGAGCTGGCCGTCGGCCTGCACGACGATGCGGTCGCGCAGACCGTTGAGAATGAGCGTCTGCTGGGTCTCGGCGAGGCCAAGTTCCCACGGTGCGCCGGCGTGCTTGAGGGAGGTGAGCGGCGACGCGCCGGTGCCTCCGTCGTGACCACTGATGAGCACCACATCGGCATGCGCCTTCGACACACCCGCGGCTACCGTGCCCACGCCAACTTCGGCGACGAGCTTGACGTGGACCCGGGCCTGATCGTTGGCGTTCTTCAGGTCATGAATGAGCTGCGCGAGATCTTCGATCGAATAGATGTCGTGGTGCGGCGGCGGTGAAATCAGGCCGACGCCGGGCGTGGAGTGCCGGGTCTTGGCAATCCACGGATACACCTTGTGACCGGGCAGCTGGCCACCCTCGCCGGGCTTGGCCCCCTGGGCCATCTTGATCTGGAGATCGTCGGCGTTCACGAGATATTCGCTCGTGACCCCGAAGCGACCCGACGCCACCTGCTTGATGGCACTGCGTTTGGAATCACCGTTGGTCATTGGCACGAAGCGCTCGGGGTCTTCGCCGCCCTCGCCGGTGTTCGACTTGGCACCGATGCGGTTCATGGCAATGGCCAGTGTCTCGTGGGCCTCGGCACTGATCGAGCCGTAGCTCATCGCGCCGGTCGAGAAGCGCTTGAGGATCGCCGTGACGGGTTCGACCTCGTCGATGGAAATCGGGGTGCGCCCGATCTCTTCGGCCGACTTGATCCGGAACAGTCCGCGGAGGGTGGCCAGGTTGGTCGACTGGTTGTTCACCAGCGATGTGTATTCCTTGAAGATGTCGTAGCGCTTGGTCCGCGTGGCGTGCTGCAGCTTGAACACCGTGTCCGGATTGAACAAGTGGTACTCGCCCTCACGACGCCACTGGTATTCGCCACCCGCGTCGAGGGCGCGATGGGCGCGCGCCGTGGCGCGGTCGGGATAGGCCATGGCGTGGCGAGCGGCGATCTCCGTGGCCACTTCCTCGAGGCCGATACCACCGAGGCGAGACACGGTGCCGGTGAAGTAGCGATCAACCAGTTCAGTACTGAGACCGATCGCTTCGAAGACCTGTGCGCCCATATACGACGACACAGTGGAGATGCCCATTTTCGACATCACCTTGAGCACCCCTTTGCCCATGGCCTTCGTGTAGTTCTTGATGGCCTTGCGCGGATCGGCGTCGAGGTCGCCCTCGCGGATCATGTCTTCGATCGACTCGAAGGCGAGATACGGGTTGATGGCGCTGGCGCCGTAGCCAATCAATAAGCACGCATGATGAACTTCACGGCAGTCACCGGTCTCCACGATGAGGCTTACTCGCGTGCGGGTCTTTTCGCGGATCAGGTGATGCTGCACCGCACCGGTGAGCAGCAGTGACGGAATCGGCGCCAGCTCCAACGACGAATCGCGGTCCGAAAGAATCACGATTTTGGCGCCTTCGGCGATCGCGCCGGACACCTCGTTGCAGATCTCGTCGAGCCGCTGCGCGAGCGAGAGTCCGCCGCCGGCGACCTTGTAGAGACCACGCACCACGTGGGGCCGATAGCCCGGCAGGTTGCCGTCGTCGTTGACATGGAACAGCTTGGCCAGGTCGATGTTGTCGATGATCGGCGACGACAGGGCGATCTGTCGACACGACGAAGGACCCGGATCGAGCAGGTTTCCTTCCGGTCCGATCGACGATCCGAGACTGGTCACGAGCTCTTCGCGAATGGCGTCGAGCGGCGGGTTGGTGACCTGGGCGAAGAGCTGTTGGAAATAGTCGAAGAGCAACCGCGGACGCTTGGACAGCACAGCAATCGGCGTGTCGGTGCCCATCGAGCCGAGCGCTTCCAGGCCGGCTTTGGCCATGGGCTTGACCAAGATGTTGAGGTCCTCTTGGGTGTAGCCGAAGGTGAGCTGTCGGCGCAGCACCGAATCGTGCCCGTAGATCGGCTGCTCCCGCGCCGGAAGCTCGTCGAGGTGCAGGAGGCCGGCATGCAGCCAGTCGGCGTACGGATGCTCGTTGGCCAACGACTCTTTGAGTTCGTCGTCGTCGATGATGCGACCCTGCGCGGTGTCGATCAAGAACATGCGGCCGGGCTGCAGGCGCATCTTCTTCACGACCTTCGAGGGATCGATATCGAGGACACCGACTTCACTCGCCATGATCACGACATCGTCACTGGTGATCCAGATTCGACTTGGACGCAGACCGTTGCGATCGAGCACGGCGCCGACCACGGTGCCATCGGTGAAGGCCACGTCGGCCGGGCCGTCCCAGGCCTCCATGAGCGCCGAGTGGTACCGGTAGAACGCCTTCTTGGCCGCCGACATCGACGTGTGGTTTTCCCACGCTTCGGGAATCATCATCAGCATGGCGTGGTGGAGCGGACGACCGCCCAGGTGCAAGAGCTCGAGCACGTTGTCGAAGCTGGCCGAGTCGGAACCACCCGGCAACACGATCGGGAAGAGCCGTTCGAGGTCCCCGGGGATCAAGTCGCTCTTGAGCAGCGCCTCGCGAGCGCGCATCCAATTGCGGTTTCCCTGCACGGTGTTGATCTCGCCGTTGTGGGCGATGTAGCGATAGGGATGACTGAGCGGCCAGCTCGGAAAGGTGTTCGTGGAAAAGCGCGAGTGCACAAGCGCGATTGATGATTCGATGCGATCGTCGGTGAGATCGAGGAAGAATTCGTCGAGCTGACCGGTGGTGAGCATGCCCTTGTAGATGTGGGTGCGGTAGCTCAGACTCGGAACATAGATGCCCGGGATCTCATTCTCTGCGCGCTTACGAATAACGTAGGCACGACGTTCGAGGTTCATGTCGTTGAGATACGGATCGTTGCCGGTCACGAACAACTGCCGGAACGACGGCATGACCGAACGAGCGGTGCTGCCGAGCATCGATGGATCCACGGGCACGTTGCGCCAGGCAACGGTGCGCATGCCCTCCTCGGCGGCGATCACGTCGATCGCGGCGGCGGCCTTGTCGGCCTCAACCGGGTCCGACGGAAGAAACACCATGCCGGCGGCGTAGCGGCCGAACGCCGGCAGCGTCACGTCGACATCGGAAAGCACGGCACGAAAGAACCGATCGGGCGTCTGGATCAGAATCCCGGCGCCGTCGCCCGAGTTCGGCTCGGCCCCGGCCGCGCCGCGGTGTTCCATGTTCTTCAGTGCTTCGATGCCCTGGCGGACGATGGCGTTCGACTTGACGCCCTTGATGTGCGCGACGAAGCCCACGCCGCACGCATCGTGCTCAAAGCGCGGATCGTAGAGACCTTGCTTGGCGGGAGCATCGGAGAACGGCAGCGCGCCGGCGCCGGGTAAGAACCCGCGGGCGGGCTTGCGGGTGAGCGAGACAGGCGTTAGGGCCGTGAAAGCCATGGGGCGGCAAACCTTTCCGAGGACGAACGGGCTGAGAGGTGAAATCGGACGGCACCACCCAGAGTGGGCGAGTCGCCAACGGCAACGACACAGGATTCGCTCCTCGAGACAACGCTGGCCCGACGAACGATGCGACCCTAGCAAAGGGGTTGGTGGTCGCGTCAGGCGGATTTTCGGCTCGCCCTCTTGACCCGGTCAGGTCAAGACGGCGTTGATCCGTTCCAGCAGGTCAGCGAAGGAATCGAGGGCCGGCAACTGGGGGAACTGGGCCTTCACATTGTCCGGCGCATGGAACAGGAAGCCGGCTTCAGCGCTCAACAGCATCGACGTGTCGTTGTAGGAGTCCCCGGCCGCCACCACGCGGTAGTTCAGTGACTGAAAGGCGTGGACAGCCGCCCGTTTGGGATCGGGCATGCGGAGCTTGTACCCAACGATCCGGTCGTCTTCGACGATGAGCCGATGACACAGGATCGTCGGTCGACCGAGTTGGGCCATGAGTGGAGCGGCGAATTGCTCGAACGTGTCGGACAGGATCACCACCTGCGTGCGTAGGCGAATCTCGTCGAGAAACGCGGCAGCGCCGGGTAGCGGCTCGAGTCCGCCGATGACGTCTTGGATGAGCGACATCGTGAGGCCGTGGCGGTCGAGCAAGTCGATCCGGTAGTTCATGAGCACGTCGTAGTCAGGCTCGTCGCGGGTCGTTCGGCGCAGCTCCGGGATACCGGTTCGTTCGGCCACGGCAATCCAGATCTCCGGGACGAGTACGCCCTCCAGGTCAAGGGTCACGATGGTCTGCTGCGGCGAACTCACGACCAAAAGTGTTACCCGAACTTTGTCGCGGATGCCGACGAACCGCCATGTTCCTGCTGGTGACCCGGAGGCTCCGGCCGCCGCGCACCCCTCGCCGCCGCGGGCATCTCGTTCGTTGCGTCGCTCCCCGAGCGACGCAAAGCACGATTTCCGATCTGTGCACCTGGAGAGCACCGGTGATCAAGTTCGGGACCCGGTGACCCGATGTTCAACGCGTGAGTTCCACCACCCGCGTCGCCGCTCCGGTCGCCGCCGCTCCGCCGCGCTGGTTGAGGCGAGTCTCCCCAGCTACCGCCGGCACGACGCTTTTACTCACGGCTGTTGCCGCCGGGGCGGCCACACCCGTCGTTGACCCCGACGTGTTCTGGCATGTGGCGTCGGGCGAATGGATTCTGAAGAACCACCGCATCCCGAAGACTGATCCGTTCTCGTGGACGTCGCCGGGTCGCAAATGGATAGCCCACGAATGGCTCACCGAAATCATCTTCGGCGCGCTCCATCGCCTTGGCGGTTGGCCCGCGTTGGTGCTCTACGCGGTAGTCGTCATCACGACGTCGTGGGCCATCGTGGCGAAGACCTGTCGGCGACTCGGCGCGAGTGCCGCGTGGGCAAACGTCGTGACCGGGGTCGCCGCGCTGTCGTGCCTTCATACCTGGGGCGCCCGACCGCAGATGCTCTCGCTGCTCCTCGGTGCTCTCTATGCCGACCTGATCGTCCGGGCCTGGCAAGGTCGACCGAGGCTGCTCGTTTGGTGCGTGCCGATCATGCTCGTGTGGTGCAACGTGCACGGCGGGTACATGTTCGGTATCTCGATGCTGCTGCTGTTCGTCGGCGGTCTCATCGGTGAAGCCATTCTTCGTCGACTGTGGCCCGGCCGTCGCGCCGGCACGGTTGGCGTCACCAGATCGTTGTTGGGGTGGAGCGTCGGATCGCTGCTGGCCACGGTGGCGGTCTCGTTGGCCAATCCCAACGGGGTCGAAGGCTTTCTGTACCCGTTCTCCTACCTGGGCGACAACGCGTCGACGCGCTACATCGAGGAATGGTTCTCCCCCACGTTCAGTCGATTGCAGTGGTGGCCGTTCTTCGCCCTGATTGCCATTGGCGCACTGGTGGCCTGGAAGCAGCGTCGGACCGTGCCGGTCTACGCCGTCGTCGGCATGGCGATCTACGCCGCCCTCGGCGTGCAGTCGGTGCGCAACATCACCCAGTTCTCGTTCTTCGCCGCTCCGTTCGTAGCGGCCGCGCTCACGCAGGCATCGGCGGCGGCGCGAGCACTGCGACCGAGCGCCAAGGAACCCGGCTCCAGCGCGTTTGCCGCGGTACTCCCGATGGGTGCGTTGATCGGCTCAGCAGCTATCGCCGTGATCGGTCTCGCCGCGCTGACTCCGCAGGCCAACGCCGACGCCCAGGCCAAGGAGTTCCCGGCGGCGGCCGCCACCTACCTTGCCGTGCATCCCACGACGAATCTGTTCAACCAATACGACTGGGGCGGCTACCTGATCTGGCGCCTCGATCAACCGGTCGGTATCGATGGTCGCCCGGACATGTACGGCGACGCGTTCGTTGATCGCTACGTCGCCACGTGGAACGCCCAGCCCGGCTGGGAACGTCACGTCGAAGAAGCGAACGTGCAATCCGTGCTCGGTCTCCCCAACGCACCCTTGGTGAAGAAGCTACGCGCGCTGACGACTCTCTGGGCCGTGGCCTTCGAGGACTCCCGCTCCGTCCTTCTCGTCCGTCGCTGACGCCGGCGCTACGCCTTGATCCGACGGCCTATACGGCGGAGTTCGCCGAGCATGCGAAACGAGTCGCGCACGGGGTCGACCTTGGAACCGGGTTGGTGGGTCCAGCGGATCGCCATCTCATCGACGGCGTATCCGGCCTGACGGGCGCGCAGGAGGACCTCCACGTCGAAGGCGAAACCATCGGTCTCGAGACTGCTGAACACCGCCGTGGCCACGTCGGAGCGGAAGAACTTCAGCGCGCACTGCGGATCGCGAACGCCCGTCGGTGCCAGCATCTCGGTGATCCGGCGGAACACGACCGACGCGACCCGTCGCAGTCGCGGCTGTACCGCCGGGTCGACCAGGCGCTCGCCGACCACGATGTCGCCACGGGTCAGGTGCAAACGGTTCAGCGCCCGGCGAATCTCCAACGGATCGAGTGAGAGATCAGCATCGACGAAACCAACGTAGGGACTCGTCGAAGCCAGCACCCCAGCACGGACCGCAGCACCCTTTCCGGAGTTCACCGCCAACCGCAAGACCGAGGCGTCGGGCAGGCCAAGTCGGCTGATGCAGGCCTCGGCCACAGCCGCGGTTCGGTCCGAGGAGCCATCATCGACGAGGACCAGGCGGATCCCGTCGAGGCCTGCCTCTTCCAAGGCCAGCAACGATCGCTCGATCCGAGCTTCCTCGTTGAACATCGGGACGACGAGAGTCAGGCGGGGCAGCGTCGACGGAACGAGTTCGTCCTCGGCGATGCGCAGGCGGTCGCGAACGTAGGCCGCGGTCGGCCGGGCCGGACGCGGCCGTGCAGACGCGTTCCGACGTTGGGGCGACACCACGACCAACACTTCGGCACTCGGAGCCAGCAGGTTGAGGCCGCGGTTTGGGCTGCTGACGACACACACGTCGCTGACCACGTACGGCCGCCCCGGCAGTACCGTTGATACCCGTGCCCATTCCCCGCTCGACCGAGATCGCCATCGTTGGCGCCGGTCCCGGTGGGGCCTCAGCGGCGATCGCTCTGGCCCGGGCCGGACGGTCGGTCACCCTGATCGACCGGGCCACCTTTCCCCGAGACAAATGCTGCGGCGACGGTCTGACCACCGGCGCCCTTCGTCGGCTCGACGCGCTCGGGCTCGATCCGTCGACCATCCCCAGCTGGACCTGGGTCGACGATGTGCAGATCACCCCGCCGAACGGCAGGCGCCGGACGTTCCCACTCCCCCGGGAGATGGGACGCTTCGCCGCCGTGGCCACCCGCATGGAACTCGACGCCGCACTGGTCAAGCTCGCCGTGGAAGCAGGCGCCACGCTGCACGAGTCGGCCACGCTCACGGCGATCAGTCAGAGCGCCACCGATGTTCACCTCACGATCAACACGACCCACGGTGAAACGTCGCTCACCGCTGAACGGGTCATCGCCGCCGACGGCATGTGGTCATCAACACGCAAACTGCTCGACCCCACTCGCTCGGCGGGGCCCTATCTCGGCGAATGGCACGGCTATCGCCAATACGTAAGCAATGTGCACACCCAGGCGTCGCGCGACCTCTGTGTGTGGTTCGATGCCGACATCGTGCCCGGCTACCTGTGGTGCTTTCCTCTGGCCGACGGTCGAGTGAATCTCGGCTTCGGTGTTGAACGTCGACCGGAGCTGAAGACGAAAGAAATGAAAGGCCTCTGGACCACGCTCCTCGCCCGTCCGTATCTGCGCAACGTTCTCGGCCCGGACCCGGTCTTCGAAGGTAGTCCCAAGGCCTGGCCGATTCCCTGTGCCCCGACCGATGCCGCGGCAGCCAGCGGCCGCGTGCTCTTCGTTGGCGACGCCGTGCGCGCCTGCGACGTGCTCACCGGTGAGGGCATCGGTCAGGCCCTGCAGACCGGAACGATGGCCGCCCACGCAATCCTCTGTACACATACGTTTGCCGACGCCGCCGCAACGTACGAGGCCGACCTGCGCTCCCACCTCGGCCCCGACCACCGAATGGCCACCGCCCTCGAACGCATGATGCGATCGAAAGCAGTGGCCAATGGGGCCGTCGCGATTTCGGGATCAACCGACTGGACCCGACGGAACTTCGCCCGCTGGTTGTTCGAGGATTACCCCCGCGGGATCGCTCTCACGCCGAAGCGGTGGCGCAAGGGCCTGATGAGCGGCGCCGGCGCCTACCTCAACAAGTAAGCGCGCATTAGACCAACGAAGGATGCGACGGCCTCGATTCAAGCGAGACCTTCGGAAGCACTCGACGAAGCCACTTCGGCATCCACCAGTTGCGAGCGCCGAGCAATTCCATCGTGGCCGGAACGAGCAGCATGCGAACCAACGTGGCGTCGATGAACACGGCGGCGGCGAGACCGAAGCCGATCATCTTGATGGACCGGTCACCGTTTGTCAGGAAGCCACCAAAGACCATCACCATGATGGCGGCGGCGGCCGTGATGACCCGAGCGGTCGACGCCAATCCGTCGATGACCGCTTCTCGGTTGTTCCCGGTGTGATCGAAGCGCTCCTTGATGGCCGTGAGCAGAAACACCTCGTAGTCCATCGATAAACCGAAGACGATGGCAAAGAGCATCATCGGTGCCCACGGTTCGATCGGTGCCCCGCCGCTCACGCCAAGCAGGGAGCCGAACCAGCCCCACTGGAACACGGCGACCATCGCCCCGTAGGCCGCACCGATCGACAGCAGGTTCAAGATCACCGCCTTGAGGGGTACCAGCAACGAGCCAAACACGAGCATCAGCAACACGAAGCTGAACGCGAGCACGGAACCCATGAAGATCGGGAGACGGGAGCTCATGATCTGGGCGAAGTCGATGTCCGATGCGGTCTGCCCGCCCACGTGAGCTTCGAGCGCGCTGCCGCGGGCCGCGGCCGGGATGACGTCGTTGCGAAGACGATGCACGAGACTGGCCGTTTCCTCGTCCTGCGGACCCGTCGAGGGGATGAGCGTGATGGCCGCCGCGGTGTTGTCGGCATTCGGCGATACGCCCAGCACGGCGGCAACACCCTTCGTCGAGGCCAGTGACACTTCCAATGCGCGCAGAGCATCGCGAGACGATGCATCGGGGGTGGCCGCGGCAATGACCAGCGGGCCGTTGACCCCTTTCCCGAACCCCGACGAGATCAGTTCATATGCTTCACGCGTGGTGGAACCCTTGGCGTCGTTGCCGTGATCGGCCGAGGCCAGATGCATCCACGCCACCGGCAACACCAGCGCGCCGAGCAATGCCGTGCCAGCAATGGCGAACCCGGCGGCCCTCCGCTGCACGAGACGACCCCAACGGTGCCACAGGGTCTCTCTCGTCGAGATCGCCGCACGCTTGGCACGCGCCCCCACCCGTCGACCCATGAGCGACAACAGCGCCGGGAGCAACGTGATGGCGGCGAGCACCGCCACCAAAACCGTCGACGCCGTCCCCATGGCGAGACCATGCAAGAACGGCAGACCAATGAGGATCATGCCGAGCAGCGAGACCATCACGATGGAACCGGCGAAGACCACGGCGCGTCCGGCCGTGCCGATGGCTTCGTCGAGCGCTTCGCTGGGCGTGGCGCCAAGGGCGAGCGCGTGGCGATACCGGGTGATGATGAACAGGGCGTAGTCAATCCCGACGCCAAGGCCAACCATCACCGCGACCTGGGTGGTGAACTCCGGGGTGTTGACCACGCGGGCCCAGAGTCCGAGTGAGCTAACCCCGATGGCCACCCCGATGAGGGCGGTGAGGATCGGCACGCCCATGGCGATGATCGATCCGAAGGCGAGCAACAGAATCACTACCGCGGCCGCGACCCCGATGATCTCGCCGCTGCCGTCGAGGCCACCACCGCTGAACGCTCCGCTGGCAAACTCGACACGCACCTTTTCGGTGTTGAACGTCTTTGCTGCCCTCACGACCGCGTCAACCGTGGACTGCTGTTCGTCGACCGGCCCGGTGTACTGAAACGAGGCTTGCCCAATGCGCCCGTCGGACGAGACGAGCGCACCGGCATCGAAGGGCGTGGAGGGGCGATCCACGTTCTTGATCGCGTCGATGCGACGGATGAACGCGTTGATCTCGTTGCGCTGGGTGTCGAGTCGTTGGCCCGGCGCGACAGCAAACACCATGGCTTCACGATCAACATCGGTCGAGGGCATCTTTTCGTCGAGGAGGCGATAGGCGCGATCAGAATCGGTGCCGGTGAGTCGTCCCCCTCCGGAAAACGGTCCGGCGAAGGCCGACCCCAACGCGATCACGGCCACGAGGCCAACAATCCAGACGAAGAGGGTGCGCCAACGATGACGAAAACAGGACTGGGCGAGTTTGACGATCATGGTGTCCATCGTGCGGACGGACACCTCGCCTGCCATCGGGGGTCCTCCCGAAGGTCGCGGCCCACCAACCCTGAACAAACCCCCGCTGAACCCTGACGCCCGTCAGGGTCTGTGCCGCTATTTCACGGAGTTCACCGTGGACGCCAGGGGCACATCGGGAGGACGACCAGCGGCCAATGTTGGGGCGGTTCCCGTGCGCAGCGCATGCTGGCGATGGCCGTGCGCCCGAAGCCGTCGCCGAGTACGAAGGAGCTTCGGGGTGAACTTCTCCACGACACGATCCGAGGACCAGTGAGCCGGCGGAGCAACAACCACCGTGGCCAGACGAATCAGCGTCGTGTCGTAGTTGACCCGCCACCCGCAGAAGTCGGCCCACGCCTTTTCTCGATCGGCCTTCAACGGAAGGCCGGCCGCCTCGAGTTCGATGTACATCAGATCGAACTCGCGTCGCGAGATGCTGATCGGATCCGTCGGCTTCGGATCATCGTTGTGCGCGATCATGAAGTAGTCGGAGATTCGACGCAGCGACAGAAACCCAGCCCGCAGGCACAGCGCCGCCTGAGCCGACCGCTTGCGGTCCAACACACTCAGCGACAACGCCGCGGTGTCCAACACACATCCGGCGGCGGTGATCCACGAACGGTCAGGCCGCGGCGACCGAAAGAAGTTCAGCGCAGCAAAGTTGGTGTGACTCTCTTCGACTTCGACGAACCAGTCCTCCCATCGACTGAAGAACGGTTCGAGTTCGTCGAGCCCGCCGACAAAGCTGAACCGCACCAGCATGGTCACGGGCGACGGTGGCGTTCCGGCCCGCGATTCGAGGAGACCGACGAGCGCTTCGCGCTTGGAGAACGCCGCATAGATCGCCGGCAGATACGAGATGAGCAGCGCCACCACGATGAGACCGAGCG